>ONIU01000296.1 GCA_900317935.1 uncultured bacterium | reverse complement strand
TTTCTTTGAAAGGCTCTAACCACAGATGTTTGTTAATTTGTTAATTAGTTAGATAACGCATGACGTTTTATATAGAACGAGGCTACATTCAGCAAACATTTTGTGGATCACATTGTCTAAATATTTTTAAAAAGGAGCAATCAATATGATTTATGTTGGTATCGATGTTGCAAAGGACAAGCATGATTGCTTTGCAATGAACTCTGATGGAGAAATTTTGATTGAAAGAATGACTATTCAAAATAATTTTGATGGTTTCAATTCTTTATTCAATTCCATTTCTCAATTTAATGAAAGTTTTGAAAATATTAAAGTAGGACTTGAAGCTACTGGTCACTACAGCAATAACATTCTTAACTTTCTGGCATCAAAAGGATTTAATGTTTACGTCATTAATCCACTACAAACTAATCTTTACAGAAAAGGTCAAAGCCTTAGAAAGACTAAAACAGATAAGTTAGACGCTCGTTTTATTGCTACAATGCTTATCACAGAAAACTTAAAGCCCTACTCTAATTTATCTTATCACATTTCTGAATTAAAGTCACTAGTTAGACATAGATTTCGTTTAGTTCATGAACGTTCTAAATTCAAAACCTCTCTTTCTAGGCTAGTTACACTCGTTTTCCCAGAATTAGAAAAAATAGTATGGTCTATTTCTCAAAATTCTGTGCTTTATCTTCTTAATGAACTTCCTTCTGTAAAAGAAATCTCCGAATGTAATTTAAAACATCTTACTGCTGTCTTAGAAAAATATTCTAAAGGTAAATACAGTAGAGATAAAGCTATTGAAATACGAGAACTTGCTAGAAAATCGATTGGTACTAATAGTCGTTCTTTATCATTTGAATTAAAACAAGTTATTCAAACTATTTTATTTTTGCAATCACAAATTGATGATATTGATAAAGAATTGAAAAATTTAGTAGATGAACTTAATAGTCCAATAATGTCTATTCCAGGTATTTCATATGTCTCTGCTGCTTTTATTTTAGCAGAAATTGGTGATATCAATAATTTTGATTCACCTGCTAAATTACAAGCTTTTGCTGGACTTGATCCATCTACATATCAATCTGGAAAATATTCTGCAACTCATTCTCAAATGGTAAAACGTGGTTCTAAATATCTTCGTTGGGCTTTGCTTAATGCTACTAGACTTGTTTGTATGCGTGATAAGACTTTTAATGATTACAAAAACTCGAAACTCGCTGAAGGCAAGCATTATTTTGTAGCACTTAGTCATACTACTAAAAAATTAATAAGAGTTATTTATTATTTATTAAAAACAAACAATTCTTATCAGCTGTCCAAAGTAGCTTAGTTGATAGTGTTTCATACCTTTTTAAAAGCATTTTTCGAAATGCTTATTTGTCATGCATTTTTCAATGTACTAAAAATTTTTAACTTTTTTTCATTTTTCTATTGACTTCATATAGTTAGTCTCTCTTATGTTATATATTAGCATAAAATCTAAATTTAGGCAATAAAATAATTTTAATCAAAAAAAGAAAGAAGCAAAATAATGCTCTTATTAAATGTTAATATTAAAAAAAAAAGAACCATATACTGGTTCTCTTGGCATGGCGACAGGCTGTGGAATTGCATATGCATGCTCACCACATACCTCTTGATAACACGCTAGCAATGTATATTTATAAATCATAACATTCTTCAATTATATTAGTATTATACATATCGTTTTTTCATACAAAAAAATGAGCCAAATATATGGCTCAAGACAGGGGCGCTGGGATTCGAACCCAGGAAACTACAAAGGAATTATACGTAGATATTTTCCGGATAAATATCTTTCCTATGAGCGTCTTACCTCTTGACTACACCCCTAAACTGCTGTTCTTTTCGAACAACCTTTATTATTATATATTATTTTACATAATTTGTCAACACTTTTTTTCAGAAAATCAAATTTTTTCAATATAGCCAATATATGGCATGTTTCTGTAGTCTCCATCAATATCAAATCCATACCCCACTATAAATTTGTCTTCTATGTCAAATCCGTTGTAGTCTATTGGTACATCAATGATTCTTCTAGATGGCTTATTAACCAATGTGCATATTCTTAAACTATTCGGTTTTTTACTACGTAAATAATCTTTTAAATAGCTTAAAGTTCTTCCAGTATCAATAATATCTTCTACTATTAACACATCTTTTCCTTCAATATCTGCTTTTAAATCTTTATTTACCTTTAGAACTCCTGTGCTTTCTGTTCCACTATAACTTGATATTTCTATAAAATCAAATCTAACATTTGGTTTTACTTTCATTGCAAGTTCTACTGCAAATATTGCTGCACCTTTTAAAACTACTATAAATTCAATACTTTTTCCTTCATAATCTTTACTTATTTCTTCCGCAAGTTCTTCTATTCTTTTTTCAATTTTTTCTTTACTTATTAGTTCTTTAATTTCCATTTTTATTATCCTTTCACCACTACTTTTTCATTTTCAACTTTTAATACAAATTCTTTTTCTTGATTGCTAGATTTACTACCCAAAATTGCTTCTGCTAGGCTATCTTCTACTAAATTT
>ONIU01000341.1 GCA_900317935.1 uncultured bacterium | reverse complement strand
TTTTTCTTCAATTCCTAACTCCTCTGTGCACCACCTAAGTATCGCTGTCAATTTTCAAGGGTATAGTTTATTTTGTGTTTTCACCCACCACTTACCACCAAATCCTCAACTCTCAATTCCATAAACTCTCTTCTTTCTTACATCTTATATCTTCATTTATGGTCTTATATCTTATGTCTCAATTCTCAATTATCAGTTTCCCGTTCTCGGAGTATATCTTGTTTTCAAATATCTCTATTAGACTTATTTGCTCTTTTATGTTACTTTGATAAAACAAACGAATTCATCTAAATGTAGACTAAATAGGACTTCAAAAATGATAACAAATGATGAAGAATTGTTGCAGGCAATAAAAAACGGTGAAGATTCTCTTTTGGAGTTGAAAGATTTAAGATTCAAAGGGAATAAAGTTATTGATCCTGATAGTAGAAGTATTGCTGATGAGTTTGCTGCTATGGCAAACTCAAATTCTGGAACATTCATTTTTGGAGTTGATGATAAATCAAGAGTTATAACAGGTATAGCACAAGAATACCTAGATATCGTTGAAACCTGGTTGAGAACTATTTGCAATGACCATATTGACCCTCCTTTGAATTGTGTTATAAGAAAGAAAACTATTTTTGATGAAGATTCACGAAATATTATTATAGTTGATATCCCCAAAAGTTTGTTTGTTCACCAAAGTCCTGACGGGTATTTTTATAGAATAGGTAGTTCCAAAAGAAAAATGACAACAGAATTATTGGCAAGACTTATTCAGCAAAGAAGCCAGACAAGGCTCATCAGATTTGACGAACAATCTGTTCCTGGTTCTACTTTATCTGATTTATCTCCAAAACTTTGGGAAAAATTCAAAAGTCCATTAACAAATTTTTCTGACGAAGATTTTTTATTAAAGTTAAAACTGGTGACCAAAGACGAAGGCAACAACATTGTTCCAACTGTAAGTGGTATTCTTATGGCTACCGAAGAACCTCAAAATTTTATTAATAACGCTTATATACAAGCTGTTTCCTATCGTGGTCTGGAACGAAATGCTAATTACCAGCTTGACGCCTTAGATATTACAGGCCCATTAGACGAACAGATTGAAAAAGCTCTCTTTTTTGTCAAAAAGAATATGAAGATAGCTGCCAGGAAAATTCCTGAACGTCAGGATATACCACAATACTCAATAAATGCAGTATTTGAGGCTATTGTTAATGCTGTAGCCCATAGAGATTATTCCATATATGGCTCTAAGATTAGACTTCATATGTTTGATGATAGATTAGAAATTTTTTCTCCTGGTAATATACCCAACACTATGACAATAGATAGTCTTCCTTTAAGACAATCTGCACGAAATGAGCTTGTTACAAGCTTATTAGCAAAATGTTCTGTCAAAAATACTGTTGGTTTAACAATAGAACGAACACATATTATGGATAAACGTGGAGAAGGAGTTCCAATAATTTTAAGCGAAAGTCTTAGACTTTCAGGTAAAAAGCCAGAATATAAATTGCTAGACGATTCTGAGCTTATGCTTACTATTTTTGCTGCCAATAATAATTAGTGTTTGTGATTAGCTCTACAAATTATCGGTTATCTGTTTCCTGTTTACGGTTATCAATTAACCGGTAACCCTTCCAACCCTTCCAACACTTCCACCCCTTATAACAATTCCCCCAGATTGCAATAGCAATCGTATTACAACGAAGTGTCCCGCTTTTACAATAAAAACAAAAGAAGCGTAAGCTTCTAAAAACTAACTACAATAATTACTTCCATCTAATCTTATATCTCCATTTATGGTCTTATATCTTATATCTCCTTCGCTCTGCGTTCTTTTGCTCTAAGCTCTAAAACTTGTATTTCCACCAATATATGTTATAATTCCTTATTTTTGTTACTTACAGTAGCTTTTACGTTTCTATTTTCTTATTGTCTTATTTACTTATTAGCTAATTAATTTTTTATCCAATTAAAACTATAATTCTCTAAATAATTGGCAAATATATCAAAATTACTACTTCCAACATCTTTGTCATTCTTAGAAAGCTTCCCAACACGTTTTTTCATTGTTAAATATTACCTAAAATGAAAAACTTTGCGTTTGGCTTGAGCAATTTACCAAACTCTACTTGAAAATAATTTTCTGACAACTCTGAATTTTATTCGCTACTTTATTCGCTACTAAAAGTAGCGAATAAAGTAGCGAATAAAAATTAAACATGTTACAATAAATCAAGAAGGGAAAAGATTATGAATCTTGGCTTTGAAAGTGAAACTATAGAATTTAAAAAGACTACAGGCGAGTTAAGAGAAAGCATCATTTCTATTGCTTCAATGCTAAATAAACATGGTTATGGAACTGTTTACTATGGTGTTCAAGATAATGGCGAGATTAAAGGACAAGATATTGGCAATAGAACATTAAGAGAGATCTCCCAAGCCATAGCAAATTATATAAAACCACAAATTATTCCAACAATTACATTAGAATTACTTGATAATAAAAATGTAATCAAAGTAGTTTCAAAAGGTTATGAAAAGCCTTATTCTGCCTATGGGAAATATTATATACGTTCGGCAGATGAAGATAGAGAATTAACCCCAAGTCAATTACGAGAGTTTATGCGAGAAGTAAAAGAAAATGATGAAATAGTTCAAATTGATGCAAGTAATCAAGATTTGAAATTCACACAGTTAAAAACTCTTTTTGCCTCTAAGGGGTTAACAGTAAACAATAAAACATTTGAAAAAAATAATGGTTTGTTTACTTCTAATAACAAGTATAATCTGATGGCTGAACTATTAGCAGACAAAAACGATGTCTCAATAAAAGTTGTAACCTTTAAAGATAATACTAAAAACGAAATAATAAACAGAAATGAATACGGTTTTAAATGCTTGATAATTGCAATGGACCAGGTGTTAAGCTATGTGGAATCTTTAAACATAAATAGAGTGAAACTTGGTTCTCACGACAGGCAAGAGCAAAAACTTTTTGATTTTCCTTGTTTTAAAGAAGCTTGGCAAAATGCCTGTTTGCATACTAGATGGGGAGGCTTGCCTTATGATCTAACTATAGATGAGTTTTATAAAGGAATAAGTCGCCCAATAAATGTTAAACTTCAAAAAATATTTGGTCAGCTTGGTTATGTTGAACAAACAGGTCATGGAGTTCCTTTAATAATAAGCAAATACGGAATTCAAGCGTTCGATTTTATGGATAATTATTTAAACGTAACCATTCCATTAAACAATATAATCATAAAAGGAAAAGAAGAAAACTATAATATTAACGTATTAGGGCTGTCACCTAAGCAGATCATCGTCTATAAATACATAGCTAGTCATCCTAAAACAACTATTGATGAGTTAACTATAGAATGTAAAATAAGCAATAGCTACGTTAGAAAAATAATAAGCCAATTAAAAAATAAATCTTTTATTAAACGTGTTGGCTCAAATAAAAACGGTTATTGGGAAATAATCAAATAATATTTATCCGCTACTTTTTTTCTTCAATTCCTAACTCCTCTGTGCACCACCTAAGTATCGCTGTCAATTTTCAAGGGTATAGTTTATTTTGTGTTTTCACCCACCACTTACCACCTACCACTAAATCCTCAACTCTCAATTCCATAAGCTCTCTTCTTTCTTACATCTTATATCTTATTTCTCCTTCGATCTGCGCTCTTTTGCTCTAAGCTCTAAAACTTGTATTTCTACCAATATTGCAACTTTCATAAAAAAAAACTATAATTTCTATTAGGAGTTCAAACATGGGTGAAAAGGACTTAGCTCAAAAGACCTTAGAAGCATATAACGATGTTTTTGCAGACATTGTAAATGTTTTGCTGTTTGAAGGGAAACAATTAGTTCAAGAAAAAGAGCTAGAACAGGAATCACCAGACAGTATATACAAGGTTGACGGTAAGCTTCACGAGCTGAAACGTGATGTAGCAAAATACTGGAAACACAATAACATAAGAATCGCTCTTAGAAAACCAGATCGAAACAGACAAATATATGCCTATTCGTGTTATGAGCTATGATGCGGCTGCATATCGTCAGCAATTGCTTAATCAATATGAAACAGACCCAGAAACTGGCAAAAAAGTAAAAAAGAAAAGCACAGACCCTATTTACCCTGTTGTAACTTTGGTTTTATATTTCGGTAATATTCCATGGAAAAAATACAAGACTTTGTTAGACATTGTAGAAGTTCCAGAAGAACTGAAACCTTATGTTAGCAACTATAATACAAATATATTTGAGATAGCCTGGCTATCAAAAGAACAGGTGGAACTATTCAAAAGTGATTTTAAAATTGTTGCAGACTATTTTGTTCAGGTTAGAACAAATAAAGATTACAAACCTTCACCCCAGATAATAAAACATGTTCATGAAGTATTACAACTAATGGCAATATTTACAAATGATAAAAGGTTTGAGGAAATTCAGAATCTATATATAAAAGGAGAAGAATCTACTATGTGTGAAGTATTAGATAGAATAGTTGCTCAAGGTGAAGCTCGCGGTGAAGCTCGCGGTGAATTTAATATACTTTATAAATTAATTAAAAATGGTATGCTAACCGTTGAACAAGCGGCCAAATCAATAAACATTTCAGTAGAGCAACTGTTAGCGAACTTTAAACAATACAATCTTATTCTTTAATAGAAAGAAATAACTATGTGTGGGATATTAGATAAAGCAGAAGTTCCTGGTGAATTTAATATTCTTTATAAGCAAATAAAAGATGTTCTAAAAACAGTTGAATAGATAGCAAAATACATAAACAAATCTGTTCAGGAACTTCTTGGTGGTTTCACAAGAAATACAATCTAGTTTTATAAACTTAGAATAACAAAGACTCTTCTAACCCTTTTAACTTCTAACTACTATAACGATTAGAACAACTCGAACGATTCGAACTTTTAGAACTCTTAGAACATTCTCAAATCAGTTTTTGTTGTCTGTTGAAATTATCCATTTCCCAGCAACCCTTCCAACCCTTCTAACTCTTCCAACTCTTATAACCCTTATAACCCTTATAACCCTTCCAACCCTTATAACAATTCCCACAGGCAACGCCAGTTACTGTCCCACAAGTCGATAAAGCAACTGTCCCACTTCACAATAAAAACAAAAGAAGCGTAAGCTTCTAATAACTACAACAATAACCTTCCTTCAATCTTCTATCTCAAGTTATGATCTTATATCTTATATCTCAATTCTCAATTCTCATTTCTCAATTCTCATTTCTCAATTCTCAATTTTCAATTTTCACTACTCACCACCAACCACTAAATCATTTTTAAATCTAATTTTCATATATTATTTTAGATTAGTAACACTTCATAAATTTTAATTTTTTTGATTATTTTAAAATATTTTGTCCATTTTTCCGTTTTCGGTTGATTACTATATAGGAAGAAAAAATTTTTAGTCTTCCTATATTTTAATTTTCAAGGAGACACATATGTTCCTACAATGTAATTTTATCGGCACTTACGAAGAATGGTTAGCACAGAAGGCTAATAA
>ONIU01000001.1 GCA_900317935.1 uncultured bacterium | reverse complement strand
ATAAAAAGAATTAGCAGAAAAATGCTAAAATACCCATAGAAAGACCTGTTTGTTACCTTTTTGTTTGCCATATTTATCTATTTCTCCTGTGAAACCTTTTGTGGTCTCAACTTTTTTTACAAGACAAAATTGTGCACACTAAATACAAAGTGCACAGTTTAAAATACTATAACATTAAATTTTTCTAAAAAAAATACCCCGTGCACAATTTTTTATTTTTTTTTGTGCACGTTTTTGTGCACGGGGTTGTTTTTTTATTAATTAAATAAACCTACTGCTGCTAAGGTTGTATAAATTTGATATACAGTGCCTGTTGTAGAGGTATCATCTTTTCGTGCCTGATTTATCTGTGCCTTAGCTAACAAGGGCTGATTTCTCCAATAATAGGCATAAGCAAGCATTGCATGAGCTTCTGGAGAACTGACTCCGATACAAGTATGCTCAATTCCTAATACAAATGTCGGATTAGCTAATTCCAATTCATCAGCCAGAAGTTGTATGGCTCTGTCAAAATTGGAATCACCTGTAGCTTGTATCAATGCTAGTGCATAGCCAAGAATAGATTCTTTATAAGCATTGGTATTCAATTCACCCATTTGGTATGATGATTTGAAATCGTCTAAACCTTCTATTGTATTATAGTATTTTGCTCTAGCCCAACCTCTGCCATTGTAAGCAATCTGACGCTGCTCTGGAGTAGAAGAAGAATCATTGATAACATGATCAAAATAAGTCATGCTACCACCATAATTCCCTTCCGTTTAAGCAAATCAGCCGGAGTTAATATTTCTGTTCCAGTAGCAGTTCCAGTCCCGGTGCCTGTGCCAGTATTAGTACTAGTTCCAGTACCTGTGCCAGGAATTATAATTGGTCCTGTAGGGTTTTCGCCCGGCAAAGTCTGTCTTCCTTCTCCGCCGCCGCCTCCACCACAGCCAATTAACATGACAGCCGCAGCCAGTATCAAAGAAAATACCAGCTTATAAATATCTATCATGTTAAATCTTTTCATAGTTATCCTATAAAATAAATAATGATTTTGTTAGTTATCGGAATAATTAGGATTAGAATTAACACCAAATATATTTTTATTTTTAAAAATATTAAAAATCTAAGCTATTAATTTTTGTTTAGATATTAAAATAAAAGATGTCATAAAAAATATTAAGATAAGTTACCTAACAATAAAAAACCTCAGCTTTCGCTGAGGTTTTTATTGTTTCAGTTACTTGTTAATCAAGAACTCTTAATGTTGGTTCTGGATTGTCTTATCAAGTGTTCTGATGTCGAGTTCTGAACCAAATACTGGCAATGAGGTCTTGAATGTGCGCTTGTTGGGTGCTTTGCCACCAAAGTGAACGGTGCCCCAAGTCCAATTTCCAGCACCATCATCGCTACCACCAACGTAGTAGTCCCAATCTCTAGCATCGTCTTCAGAAATAATCTTTATAGGAATAGCCATTGGCAACTGGTTAGAATTACCTCTGAAGAGTGTGTGCCAAGCCTTTGTACTAGAAGCTATTTCTAATGTTGAATCGACACTAGAAGCTGAAACCCAGCCGTTAACAGTTGAAATACTCTTAGTTAATTCATTCTGAGAACCATTGCGACCATCTGTATCAAAGTAGTTCAATGTTAGTGTAGCATTTGCGTTACCGCAGTTATCACTTACAAATACATTGAACTGACATTCTACGTTGTCTTCAATAGCCTGTGGACTTAAATTATTCTGAACTTGAGCCATAAAGACTTCTGCTTCTTTTTGTTTAAGAGCAATCTTGTCATCTTTTATTCCCATCATAGCTTTATAAGGACCTTTTATACCACTACCCTTAACAAAGCCTTCTGCATCATTAGAAGCCCATTCTTTTGCTCTTAAATAAGAATCAGAGAAAAGACCATTGAAGTAGCTTTCTCCATTTGTTCTATATGACGGAGCATTTTTAATTTCACCAGTATTATCAGTATAAGCTTCACCAGTTAATTGAGATGGGAAATAAGAAGTCTTTTCATCTTTAGCATTATAGATAGAACCGAAACCAACAGGTGGAATATCATCCTTAACGTTAAGAACAACATTAAGTTCTCTTTCACCAGTGTAGTTACCGGAAGAGTCAGTAAGGCTTACATAGAATTTGTAAGGTCTTATTTCATTACCCTTTCTATAGCCAGGAGTATTGTTAGCATAACCGTCAGGAATCCTGTTCTTTTGAGTGGCATTAGATGGACTCATTTCAATACTGCTAATAGGCAAAGAATAAATCATTCTTGCATCATAAACAGTTGTAGCACCAACTGTTCTAGAATAACTCATAGAACTTAGACTTAGAGACTGCTGATATTTAGCATTATGATCTTTGCCACCTCTGTAATGGACAGCATATTTACTACCACTTTCAGTAGAAAATCTTGTTCCATTTAAGCCAAACAAACTATCTGCCTTATCAAGGGTAACTTTACCATCAAATCTAGCATTGGTTGAATTGGTTCTAGAAACAGTTTCAAAGCCAAGTCTGACATCTCTTGCCTGTCTTGAGAACAAAGGTTTGTAATTCAAATGAGATGTTTTCTGTCCACTTCTCTTTTTGCTTTCAATATCGTTTCTAATACCTGTTGTAGAACTTAATCCCAAACTCTTAAACCTGCTGCTTAAATATTCATTGTTTGAACAGTAAGCCTGACAATAAACATAACCATAGTTATAGTTGATATTCCTAATATGATTATCAACAGATAAACCGGTCTGGGTTTCAACACCTTCCCAAGGGTTATTGTCTGTTACAGTAAAGTTAATATTTGCAGGATTAATCATACCATTAGGTCCAACACCCTGTTGCAATAATCCACCAGTTATACCAAATAAGTTATTGGGTTTGGTTTCATCCCAAGCAATTTTAGGCTTGGTTGTATCCATAATACGAACAGTTGCTTCACCAGTTACCTTAAACCAACCAGGCAAATCTTTTACTGCAAATGCTGGCTGACCGTTATAATATGCCCACATATCATACTGATACTGTCGTCTCATGGTAATCTGAATTCTTGCATCCATAGGATCTGTTGGCGGCAAATTACCGGCTGTAGTGTAATAAACAGGCAAATTTTTCTGCCATAATGTAGATTCATCTTTTACAGTGTATTCAAATTCATAATCGCTACCAATTGAAGAACTTGTATCAAGAGCTTGTTTTAATGGCAAAGATATTTCTTTATAAGAGTTACCATTTGGAACTTTATAAATTAGCTTAGCCGAAACAAAAATCTTTTTATCAGCCCACTTTAAGTCACCTTGTTGATTCAAAAACTTAAAATTAGCCTTTTGGTTTACATAGAAATCTGATCCAGGAGTAAGCATTTGATGTGCTAGATAGTTATAATTAGCATCAGATGGATTTGTGCTGTTAAATCTTGCTACATCCTTAAACATATATTCCTGAGCCTTTTTATCTATACGCCAGTTATATTCTTCACCTGCAGCTATACCAAAGGTTTTATCATCAGAAGGAACTCCACTCCAATATGAATCGTTATTCATATAACTAGATGTAGCAACTCCTGGTATAGTATCACATCTTGTAATTGGGAATATCAAAGTTGGTGGTGGAGTCCCCGTACCAATATCACCAATTGATATGGGTTCTAACGCCAAATACTCCCCACCATTTGCATTTGATATAATAGGACTATAATCAATATTGATTGACTTACCATCTTGATTAATTGGATTATTCATAAATAAGATTTCTTTGCCATTTGTATTCGGTCCCTTATACTTAAACGAATTTTTTATCTGAGTAAGTCTATCAGAAGCCCATTGAGCATTAATTCCGTTTGAAGATACAGGAATAGCAAAACAAGAAGTATCACCTGATTTATGAGTATGTAAAACGGAGTTGAGATCATCAACTGTGCTACCAAAAGCTAATGCATCATAATCATACCAGTTGTATTTAACCTGACAAGTCATGATAAATTTACCAGCTACTGGTGAATATATAAAGTTATATGGATTTCCATCTTTTGCTTCAACACTTTGAGAAAGTCTGCAAACACAGTTTCCGTATAAGTCCATAACCATCCAAGTCTTCCATAGATACTGAACGCCATTTGGGTGAGTATCTGCTCTATATGGAGCTGGATCCTGGATAGAAGTAATAAAACCACCACGTCTGCTATCTTTATCCCAGTCAGGTTGAGCTGTCGGGTCTTGTGCACCATCATCAAGCGGATAGTTTTCTGCCATATAAAAATATAACTGATCAGGATTTAGTGAAGAACTTTTAATTAAACCATCACCCTGGTTTGTGGAACGTTCTACCTTATCAGACATTGGAATCATATCTCTATACGGTCCAACAATATCAAGATAAGATTTCTTATTACCAAGACTTATAACTCTAGGGGGCGTTGGAACGTTGATAACAGCAAGTTTTGCCTGGCCAGGGTCATTATAGTTAAATTCTGCATAATGAGTACAAGCACCACGACCACGCTGGTAATAAGAAGATGGCCACGAAGTTTTAGCTGAAGTATACTTAATACCTGCTACTGTTGCTGTCCAAGATGCTAATTCAGCGTTTAATCTAGAAAAATTGCAACCTGATGGATAGGTCTTTATAACATTCCAACCTGCATCTTTGATTTTACAAGAAACATTATATATTCTGCTAGCATAGTCTTTACTACCAATTTCTTTAATACTACCAGTTAAATAGTTTCTTTCAAATACTTTCTTGCCGTAATCCTGTTTAAAAATCATCAAGAAAGCCTGTTCACCCTTTTGGTCGTCATGAGTAGTGGGGTGAAGATGAACACACTGACTAGGTTTAAAATGTGCGGCAGGGTTCCATGAATCTACATTCTTGCTAGGGTGGCTCATAGCAAAATATAAGCTACCAAAGCCGTCTGCTTTGATATCGTCAAATTCTGAGTTAGCAAGAGCATCTATTTCACCCATAATAGAATTCAAGTCTAAAGCAAGAAATCTTTCTTTAGAAATAGGAGTGCCTGATGTTTCTTTACGTTCAAACTTATAAATCTTTTTATTGGCTTTATCATAGGCGTAAACAATACCACCCTGCTGGTCCCACTGGTTAGAAACAGTAACAGCAGTAATGTTCATATTAGATGGGGCAGAACCGAAAGCCTGTTTATACCAGTCTTTTATTACAGTAGTGCCTAAACAGTAGACGAAATCTGATGAAGCATTTCTTAGAGAAATACATAGCCAATATGTATCGGTATTATCTCTAGCCCCTATTAAAGGATTACCACTACCTGGGTTATAAGCTGAATTATTTTTTGTAACCTTACCATCTGTTCCACCCTGAGTTCTTGAATAGAAATAAGTTCTAGAACCCTGATCCTTTAAAGGAGGTTGGAAAGCAATATCATTAAGCAATGGCTTAGGCTGTGCACTACCACTTCCAGAAGCACCACCACAACCATCTAAACAACCAGCTAAACAGTCTCTTGATATTTGTTCTTCTTTTGTTACGGCAACTATATTGTTGATATTAGCAGGATGACTGTATGTTGGACTATCTAATTCAGGATTATTTGGTGTCCAAGGATAAAGATGATAGTTATGATGCTTTACTTGAACACGATCACCGTAAACATAATAAAAATATGTATAGCCATTAGATGTAGCTCCACCTGTTCTCCAAGAGGAATACCAACTATAGTTAGGTATCTGATACCACTGTTTACCCGAATATTCTCCACATTGAGCAGCACCTGTCATCGAGGGAAGCTTATAACCATTAGGTTTAGTAACAGGTGTACCAGGACCAGCGGATTTAAAGGCACCCCAAGTACCACCGCCATTACTTCTTATGCCTCTTCCAGCAGGACCAGTTCTATAAATATCACCTTTATTCCACTGTCTGTGGTCGTAATGAATCCAAGTGTGATATCCATAGTCAGCGTGATTTGCCGCAACAGTATCAATAACTTGGCGATAAAGAGGATCTGTATCTTTAACCCAAGAAGCATCTACTTTTTCTGTAAAAGTGTAGATTTTTCTATTTAAGTCAACATTAAAGCCTAATGTGTCTTTAATGTCATTCCCAGAAATAACTCTGTTATCCTTATAATATTTTGGAGGGTTTGCTGCGGGGTTATTTAATCGATAAACCCCTCTTAATGTAGCATTACCTTCACCAATAAGCAAATAGCACTCACCATTTCTTAAATACTGGGAGTCTAATGCCTTGGCTTGTTGTGGACAGACTAAGGACAAAGCAACAATGCCCAATAGCCCCAAACAAAAACTCGACGTTTTTTTCATATGGTTAACTCCTGTTAACTATGTATTTTTTACTAAGTACAAAATAATTATATCTAGTTATGATAAGCATATTTTGTACCGTTTTTGCAGATTATATATTTATTAAAAATCCCCCTTTACAAAAGGAACTATTACTATACTATTGCCAAAAAGAAAATTTGCTAGTATTACGTCACCCCTCCGACTTGCTTCACAAGCCACCTCCCCTCGAGTGGAGGCTTTAGGAGGCTTGCAAAAATATTTTTACAATAAGTAAAAATATTTTTACATTAATAAGTTACAGCTGCTTTGATAACAGCGTTAGAAATATTAGGGTCTAGTTTATAAGCTTTAAACAAAGCAGAGAGAACATCAGCGGTTAAATCAACTCCACCAATAAAAACATCATTTTCAAGCATAGAATTCTTAAATCTCCCAACTATTGGGTCACAATTCTTAAGCCAATTTTGAGTAAGAGTAGTAACATTAGTATAGTAACCAGCAACAGCTGCTTCATCTCTTGACAATTCTGGTGGGAAATTAGTATTAAAAATAGCCCCCAAAGCCATTTCATCAGGAACATAACCAGAACTAGAATTATTGGAATCTGCTACCATAGCACGTTTATAACTTGTGTTCAAAACTATTGATACACCTTTCTGGTCTGCTGCACGCTGAGCATAGGTTTTTATTTCATTTAAAATGGCAATAAATCTTTTTTCTGTTTCATCAGGTGTAGTATAGCCTTCAGAAAAACCAAATTGAGTAAGTTTGAGAAATTTTTCTTCAGCATCACTGTATTGTGCGTAAAGAGCAGTTAGTTTTGCATTATGAGAAACTTCTGCGTTGCCACTTTCCATCTTATAGGTTACACGGTTCATACCAGCTTCCCCAGTAGCCAATTTAGAAATATTCTCCATGTATTTATCGTAAAGTGCTGAAACTTTTTTCTGATACTTTTTTTCTTCCTCAGTTATTTTTGCATTAATACTCTTCATTAAAGCATTAAGACGACGAACTTCTTCTTGATTTGAACCAGCTTCTTGTTTAGCCTTCTGTTGAGCCACAGCATCACGAGTAACTCTAAAAGCCTGTTTTTCTGGGCTATAGCTAATCATAGATGGATGAAGCAAAAAGACTGTTCTTACATCAATCTTACCTATATAAGCCCCACCTCTTTGAGCATAAAGAGAACTAGTAAAAAGAACAAACAAAATAAGCAACGACAAAATTCGACAACTATTTTTCATATATAATTATTCCTATTATTATTTATATTTTGTTATTTACTATTATTTTTTTGCATATGGGTTTAAACTTCTTCTATTTAAATCAACAAGTCTTGTGACTTTTTTATCAATATTTTTATTATACTGATCATTATAATTTGCAATGGCTTCAATATAAAGAACTTCGTTATTCCACTTGTCATTTGTTAAAATAGTCATACTAGCTAACTGCAAATTAACAGCAGTACTATTGAAAGAAGAAACAGATTTATTTTCTGAATTTTTGTCAGTAAATTGAAACTCAGGAGAACCTGTCGTAAATGAAACCAAATGTTTAGGCTCACCTAAATTAGCTGCATCCATACAAGCATAAAAATCAGCAGGATAAAGCTGGAATTTTAAAAGAGCAAGTTCTGTTATCCCATGAGCAAGGTATTCTAGTTTTATTCTTTCATCTATTTGAACAGTCTGCTTCTTAGAAGTGGAAGTCATTTTGCTGAAAGATAGCCCCATCATCAATAAAACAGTAGCAAAAACCAAACAAAGAGCAACGGCACTGCCCTTTTTTATATTACTAGATTTTTTCATATCAATTCTCCCTAATATCTGCTTTTAGAGAAGAAAGAGTATAAAATTTTTCATTATCTCTACCTTTATCTTTCCATTTAACTGTCACTGTAAATCTCTTTACCTTATCAGACACGGAATATTGAATGTTGCTGAACCCCCACGCTTTTGGATTAGTTTTATTTTCGCCTTTCTTAGAAAAATCACAGGTTGGTACATTAAAAACAGCATTATAGGGTTCAACAACCAAAGAAGAAACAAAATTGACCCCTTCCTTTGGTTCCGTACCAAAAGTCACAGTAATATCTCCGCTAGTTTTGCCCCCTTTATTAACAGTACCATTATCAAATGAATTAAAAGGCATCTGCAAAACAGCATTTAATTTTTCCTGACAAAGCATTACAGCATGCTGAGTGTTTTCATCCTGTTCAGTTGCCTTAATAGAAGATGACATAACCCCCATAATAGGTAAAAAAGCACCTGCCATCAAAACAACTGCTAGAAGAATTTCAACTAAAGTCACAGCACTTTTAGATTTGACTAATATTTGCTTCTGCATTAATTAACAGCCTCCACTTCTACAGAGCCATCTATCTTACATTTATAACCCATTTCTAAAACAGTCTGCTCATGTTTAGGATTACGCATCTTTACAGTAATATTGAATAAAGTAGGTTTAATTGCTTTAATATCTCCTTTTTCGGAAGATTCCTCCAACCCTTGCGAATAATCAAGAGTCACAGAACATACATCCCTTAGCTTATAAACAGTTGGAACAGGTTGCAAACCAAAATCTGATGGATTTCCAAGAAAATCGCCCTGAGGCAATTTCAAAGCATCAGCACAACCGAAAGTAAAAAAATCAGTATAGTTATTATCATCAATTCTTTTTACACGTAAACAAAGATCATACAGTCCTGTTACATCATCAGGAACAAGAGTTAAACTATGCAAAACAATAATTCCTAATTTTTTAGAGCCAATAACCTGACAAGGTTTACAAACAGCAAATTCAACCAGTTGTTTATTAGGCAAAGAAGATCTTTGTCCTGGCAACACTTCAAACAAAGTGCCTCTTTTTGTTTTAAAAACAGTAGGATTACTAGATATCTGAGAATTCTTATCACTTGGATCTATTTTTACTATATTCGAAGCCTGTTCAATCCTTTCTTTTAATATTTCAAAAAAACGCTCAGCTTCTTTCTGACGGTTAAATTTCCAAGCTCCTGAAACAAACATTCGACTGCCCATTCTATAAATAGAAAAAAGAGCACCGGAAAAAACCATGAATATAGCAGCAGCAACCAAAACTTCGGCAACTGTAAAACCATTTTTATTCTTTTTATTTCTAAACATAGATGTAACTCGACTTATTAAAAAATTAGAAATCGTATTTAACTGTCTTTTGTTCGACTTTTTTACCACTCTGTAACTGTTCTATTTTTATTATTACAGAATCGACCACATTATATACAGCAGGTTTAATATTATATTTATTATACACTTTTTTCATGACAGATGACAATATACTCTTGCCCCCAGATAAAACCAAAGGATATGGTTTCATAGGCAACAAATTAACAGTCTTCGGGTATCTGGTAAGTTCCAACCAATTTATTAAATCTCTTGAAGGAGGTACTTCATCAATTGGGCTATCTAAATTATTCATAGCCAAGAAAGAATAAAAAAGCGTAAAATTAATACCTGGAATACCCTGACCATATATTTCGCTATTAATATAATTTTTGTTATAAGTATAAGGTACGGCAACAGTAGAATTTAAAACTAGAGTAAATTTTTCTTCTTCTGCCACCTGATTAATTGCTTCAAAAATATCTTTTTCTATTTCTTCAATTATTACCAAAGTTTCTTTAGGTGAGGTTAAATCAAAATTTGCTGTCTGATGATTAATATCTAGAATTTTATCATTTAACTCTTTTTCCTTAGCAAAAGAAGCTTCTCTTAATTTTTCAAGTTTTTTCAATTTTTCTTCATCAGCATTAACATAGTAATCAGAAAATGAATCACGTTCTTTATAAACATCATCTAATTCTTTTTGAATTTTATTTAATTCATCACTTCTGTCTGGAGCAGAAGCACGAAGAGTCTCGGTTTTTGCATAGAATTCTTCTTCAGTTAACCCAAATTCAACCTTATAAAAACCAATTCTGTTAAAATCAAACAAAGACATTTTGGGGTGCAAACACAAAGCCATAGACAAATCTATAGTGGCAACTTCATTAGCATTTATAGCCCATACAGATTGTGTTATAAGAAACATAAAAAATAAAAAGAATATAAGTTTAAAAACTTTCATTTATTATCTCCAGAAGGTTTTTGAAAAAGAATGGTCTTATCTGCAGATGGGAAAATAAGAGCGATAAAAGAAGCATATTGCAGATAAGAACAAAGCACATCTTCATTAGGTTCAAACCAAAAGCTATGCATATCTTTTCCCTCTAACTCAGGCTTTTTAGAGAGATATCTAGGAAGCTTATTCAATATAACTCTATCTTTATTATATAGCGGAATAAATATATCATTACACATATTGTCGACAATTGGGTAAAGCTTTGTATAACCAGGGTCTCCACCACTTTCAATCAACTCTGTATTTTTTTGTATTTTATTTTCAAGTTCCTGCTTTTTTTTCGATAAAGAAGAAATACCGCTCCAAATAGCTTCTTCATCTTCAATTTCATTAGAAATCACATCAAGAGAATTATTTTGTTCTTCAGCTTTGATACGTTCAACTTCAGCAGTCAACGAAGCGTTCTCAGCCTTTAAATCTGAAACTTCTCTTAATTCATGTGGAGTATTCTTAAAGTGACCAGTCTTAGCATCATAATTTTTCATCATAGGGTGGTTCATTATGAGGCGTTCTAAATCAGCCTCACCGAAAGTCTGCCCTGACAAAGGCAGTGAAGAAGCTAAAAAAGCAAAAAGTAACAATTTTTTTACAAAACTAATCATTCTGGCAAATCCGGAAAATCAAAAGAATATGGGTCTACAACTAAATCTGGCCTACGCATAAGACACTTTTTACTTAAAAGAGATTCAACCAAAGGGTGGTCTTCGTAAATAGAAGCTCTATTTCCATCAACAGGGTAAGCAGAGAAAGATAAAATATTACCAGGAATCGGCAATTTGTAAAATATTAAAGAAAACCAGCTTTGCACGTTGAACTCTTGAGCCCAAGGGTTCTGTGGGTCTTGAAAAATACATCTTATACGGCTGTCTTGAGCTAAAACAATCTGAACGCAATTGTTCTTAGAATTAGCATCTAGAAAAACAGCTACTTTAAGAAAATTTTTATCTGAGCCAACAATCAAGGGCTTATTTTCATCTTTTGCGAAAGATTTTGCCAATTTAATAACAGATTTATTGTCAGCAACAATCTTCCACTTAGCTTGAGAAGCCCAGCCATCCACAAAAGAAATAATAAAATCAAGATAAGGCGACAAAACACCAGGCTTTGTAACCCAGAAAATTCTATCTGTAACAGCTTTTTTAAAATGGCTCTGAATTACAGCTATTTCAGACAAAGGAATAAAAGGGGCGTTTATCGGAATTTTAAAAAAAAGCTTTAGTTGCCAATCATGCAAAGCAAGACTGCAGGCAGAACAAAGGGTGATTCTGCAAGAGAGCATAAGAATCACAAAAATATAAAGTTTAATTGTGCCGTTTCTGTACATAAACAATATATTTATTATTAGCAAATTAAATGCCATTGTCAATTTTTTTATATTATTAAAGATAAATGCCAATAAAGATTAGAGTATTTTAAGCCAATAAAAATGCAATTAAGTAATAAAAAATTCATAAAAGGGCTTGTACTTTTTTAAAGAATAAATTACCATGTTAGGAAGGAACTAATATATTAGACGATTACGAATGGAGACAATACTCTCCTTATTGGCTTCATTCCAGGAGATGAGATGTTTTTTAAACAAGTTAATCTTAGAAGAAAAATGAAATATTTTCTTTTTTCTCTCTTTTTTATCTTTATTATAATCAAATCTGCCTCAGGTGCTTTATCAAACTTAGTTACAAACATGAACCCACCAAGGAGTCCAGTAGGAACCAATGACGTAATAAGTATAGGTTTAACTTACCAACTTTCTTTAGCAAATGTAAATGCTTCTCAAGTAATAATAAGAGCTCCAGGAATGTGTAATCCTGTAACCGTAACTGCTACTGCTGCAGGCGGGAATGTTTTCATAGCAACAGCAAACTTAACCGTTGCCCCAGGAACCTTAAACAACGGAACCGTTACAATAAGTTGTGTTATAACAGAATCAGACGGTACAACAACAAACACATCCTCAGCACAAACAATAGGCTCAATTTCCGTCAACAATAAAGCTCCTGCAAGAAGTGGAGCTATGACTTGCAAAGTTAATAACGCAAACTACACTACAGGCAGAATTTTAAAAGCTGGCGATGTAGTAGAATTAACCCAAAATGTAACTGATAATGACGTAGAACAAATACTATTGGATTTATCGCCTATAGGTATCGGCCAGATATCTATGTATCATCCATCCACAAATGTTTTTAAACGTGAATTTACAGTGCCAAATAATTATGAGTTAGTATTACCCTGCAACATAACGTTATCAGACAGTGTAGGAAATACAACAACTTACCAAAACAACGACACGTTGAATCTACCCATAGACAGCAAAGGGCCTAATTTTACAGCAACCGTTTCAAACAACGCAGGAAATGTGGTAGCAATACCTGGGCATCAACTATCATTTACTGCAACAATAACTAATTATGACGGTGACACAGTTACAGTAAGAAGTAATGAACTAACCAACAATCACGCAACAGCTTTCGGTGGATTATTTCCTATTAATTTAGTTGCAAATGGGAATCCGACAGCCGGTAGTTCTGCTACTTTTCAGGGAACTTTGACCCTACCAACAGACCAAACCTGTTACTATGACAATACTCTGACATTCCAATTTACTGCAAAAGATAAAGCAGGAAACACAACTGTAAGAGAGGCAACATACGGCAATATAGTAGACTTAGGGGAATTTGCACATAGAAACTCTAGAGTTAAGGTTTTTTCTGCAGAAAACAAAGAAAATCCTGTTGCCACAGCAACTTCAAAGCTCTATTTTTACTCTAACATAGTAACTACCGACCCAAGCATGACAACAGTAGTTGTTGACATGTCACCTGTCGGCGGATCCACACTAGCCTTAGATTATGACGACACATTAGGTCTGTATATAGGAACTTACACAAATCCCCTAACAACTGTTCAAATGGATGGAGAATATGTAACATTTGAAGTCACAGCAACAGACCGTTACAGCAATACAAAAACCAAAAACACAACCCCACCAATTTTAATAGATAATGTAGGCCCAGTAATTCAAAGTTTTGACATTACAGGCGCGACAGGCATAGATGGCAGTATTCTGAATAAAGACAGAATAACCTTTACAGCTAATATTACAGGAGCGAATGCTACAGAAAACCCAGTAACGATAGATTTAACAAGCTTAGACAATTCAGGATTAAAGGATTTAACAAACACTTCAGGAAATAACTGGCAATATAGACATATAGTTGCAAGAGGGACAGTAGACGAACCTGATTATACATTCATCCTGGTAGCAAGAGATAATTACGGAAACATTTCAAATGCAGAATTAAAAAGAGCGGTAGATAATGAACCTCCTGTATATATCGAGCAAAGTGATATAAAAGTAAGACAAAATCCTCCATATATTATTATCGGAGACAGCATTACCACTAAAGTATTATTAGAAAATGCCGGAGATGGGACTACAGTCGAAATAGACCTGACTCAGTTAGGTAACCATGGAAAAGAATACATGACATCGCTTGGGAACGAATTTTCCTTAAGTTTCGATATAGCAACAGGTCCAATCAATAATGGAGCAGTTTTCCCTGTCAAAATAATAGACAATGCAGGGAATCTTGCGATTAAGCAATCAACTGGTGACACTTTTAACGCATCTTTCACCTTCATGGAATTAGACCAGAATCCACCAGACCCATTAGACCCAATAATAACACTCACAAATCACACATCAACGGTTGACAAATTTCCTGATTCAATAAACATAAAGAAAACAATCAACTTTATCTTGCCTTATGCAAGAGAATCAGGAACAGACGACCATGCAACAGCCACATTAGATGTAACTTATTTATGCAAGCTAACAGATGATACAATGACATATTTAGACAGTAATCTAAATATACTACCATTGCCAACCACATCAAATCTCGTAAGACTTAATGAAGGAACAAACCTCTATAACCTAACGATAGTCGCTACAGAAGCAATAGGATTAGATGAACAGACAAATTATCAGTTCACTCTCACCATGTATGATAAATCCGGTAATAGAGTAGTAAAAAAAAGCAACTCATTTCAAAAAGTTGATTTTAACCCACCCGTAATAAATTCTATAACAGTAGGAACAAGTGGAAGCACACCTCTTAAGATTGGCGATACAATTTCGTTCAAAGTAAACGTATCAGGTAATGATGGAGAAAGACCAAGACTTGATTTGACCACATTAAATCCAGAACTAGGCACCGTCTATATGGACTATGACGCAGCAAACATTGGAATTTATACATACAATGTAACAATAGCAACAGGTTCTTTGGATAATGTAAATGCGTCATGGACGGTAACCGTTTTTGACGGTTGCGACAACTCTGTAAGTAGTCAAACAAGAGAATTAACAATAGACAATAAACCGCCGGAAGTCCTGGGATTTTTAGCAATAGCAGACAACATTACAAATAATCAAAGAATCAATTACACAGAAAATTCAAAGGCAATATCTAAAGTAACTTTTGCATTAACATCAAATGAACCGTTAACGGTATCTATAGATCTCACAGCAATCGGTGGTTCAAAAAACCAAGCAATAACTCTAGATGGTTCATCACCGCCACCACCATATCTTTATATGTATCAGACAACTACTTCTCAGACATCTGAAGAGTTTGATAACTATGCTTTTCAAGCATTAATAACAGATGTTCACGGGAATAAAGCACTGATAAACACTCAGGAAATCCGCACTGTAGACTGCCAAGTACCTATAATAACTTCAATGCTTTGCGGTGCAGAAATTAGTGCAAGAACAGACTCTTTGCCATTTCCGAAAAATCCAAACATAGTAAGAATCGGTGACACAATAACTTTTTATGCAAGCATGACAGCAGGATTAGATGCTACAGCCTCAGTAACATTTACTGTTAATCCTGGTATAGCAAGCATATCAAAAGAAATGACTTTAAATGAAGCAAAAGAAAGGTTAGAAGTTTCATTTACTATAAAAGCACCAAATGTAGTAGAAAATGGGGCAACCTGGGGAGAATTAAATCTTAACAATCTTACTTATAAAATAACTGCAGCTGATGATGCCGGAAATATTGCAGTTCCAGTAGACAACACAACAGATTTTGTTGTCAAAAATGTCTATCCTACAATAGCAAGTTATTCGCTAATAATTAATCCAGACTTTGAAGATATAGGTATTCTAAATATAGCATCTGGCACAGATAGAATGAGCAGAGATCTTCTTATTGCAAGTGCCACTCTGGATAACAATGCAATAATATCCACAGCTTCATTAGACCTAACAAATATAAACGGCCCAGCCAATTACTATATGGCATCAATAACAAATTCAATAGTAAATAACAGTGGAAACGGGATAGACGTAGCTTCCTATTCTAAAGTTGATTATCTGGAAGTTCCAATTCCAATAACTATATATGATGAAGCAGGGTATTCATGCAATTCATCTCATGGACTAAAACTCGACACAAAAGTTCCAGAAATTACCCAAATTACTTTCGATGGAGAAAAGATAATAGTCTATTTTTCTGAAACGATTTATAACATAGATAAAAACCAATGGATTCTCATTGGCAGTTCAACTGTTGGAACAGAAATAAGACTTGATCTTTCAGACACATCTTTAGCCCCAACATGGAACGAATTATTTGAAGAAATAGAAATTCACTTAAGCATAGATGGCAGAAGAGAAGTAACAGGATGGGCCTCTTCTCCGCTTTATATGGAAGTAAAAAGGTCAACAACCAGCGCTGCAGCAGAAGACGCACACAAAAACTGGTTAACAACCTACAGTTATTTCCCTATTACAATAACAGATTCTAGTTGGCGTGAAGAACCTGCAATATCGAATTTTGCAATGACTCACGACTGGCCAAATACAATTTATTTTGATTTACAGTTTAGCCAGGAAATGGATACTTCTACTTTTGTAGCATCTGATGCAGTTCTATTCGTTGATGATCCTGGCCTGACTGAATTTTCAGACGTAAGTTATGATTCCTGGTATGTTATCCAAAAAGAAGATAACTGCAATTGGAGCGATAACAAAAACTTAAGAATTACATTGAGTGATAACGGCAGAGATTGGATAGCAGCCAAACTTACCAATGACCCCGCAAGAAAGATAAAACTAGCTCAAAAATCATCTGCCAATAGAATGGTGACCAGCATATTCAATAAAAAGTTGAAATACTACACTATTGAATCACCGTTAGAAGCTACAGACAATAGAGAATCAAATCCTATAACCGCTCTAAATGTCTTATCTTCACCTCAACCTGTTATTGATCTAGCATCAGCAAGCCTGACTCTAACCTTTACCGATAGAGTTATGCTGTTTAATGACAATTTCAGAACAGAAAATGAAACTGACCCGTTAATGGGAATGCCGATACCAAGCAATAATAAAGGCTCAAAACTGCATTTAAACAATATCTATTTATTCAATCTTGAAAATGATAATTCGATCAGATTGCAATGCAAACCCATTATAGCTTCTGATAATGAATTTGCAAGCAAAACAGTAAAAATATCATTAACAGAAACAGATATAGACAATATTCTAAATTTCTATAATAGTTCAGAAGATCCAATTAACTGGGGACTTCAAATTGAAGCCGGAGCATTTATAAATCTCTGGAGCATGGGAAATACAAAATATAAACCCACAACTCCTGGTACAGTAAATTTAATAGAAGCAACTCCCACAGACAATGCTGCAATAATTGCGGCATCTGTATCCGACCCGCCACCCACAAAAGATGACGCAGAAAACTTTATATTTGAATTTGAACTTACCAAAATAAAAGCAGGTGAAATTACTCTCCCATTCCTAACTACAAGTTCACCGACCGCTGCAATTTTTGAAATTTCAACTGGTGATAGAATAGCTTCTGCCACTTTTACTGGTTGGAACAAAAGAACAGTAAGGAATACAGAACGTACAATAGCAGCGTTTAAAATGGCTGAAGATTTTAATAAAGACGTTGACGGAGTTCCAGCAGAATTAAGAATATACGGTTTAAAAGATGTATTCGGTAACGAAACTCCAGTTCAAATAGCATCATATGTTTATGACATTAATCAAAAGAATAATTCTGCAATAACTGGATTTAACACGGCTTCAGAAGCTTTTATCATCGACAATGTAGCTCCTACTGCAGCCATAACTCCAGTATTGGTTGGTATTACCAAAGCAGGACAGCAGATATTCAGCGTAACATATTCTGAAGCTATGGATACTTCTTCAATACCAAGCTTAACCTTAGCCACTGAATCTTCTGTAATCGGCTTAAGTTTCATTAGATGGGAAAATGCTGACCAAACAGCTATATTCTCTAACAATCAAGCTATTACTCCAGAAACTCCCAATGGGAAATGGGTTTATAAACTTTCTGGCGGAAAGGATTTAGCAGGAAACGCTTTTGCCAGCTCAGAAACAGAAGTAACAATAAAATCTGAAATACCAAGAATTTTGGCCAATAGTATGCATTTATACAGCATCAGAAAGAATATAGACAATAACAATGTTGTTGTAGATAAGCCTCTGAATTTTGATGCATCTCCTGATTATACAGAAATAAGCATAAAATATGTTGATGCAAACACAGAAAATCTGCCCCATTCCATCTGTTTCTATAATACTTCTGATCAGCAAATCGGCAGTGCCACACTGGTTCAAAACGGTATAAACGCTACAGCAACTTTCAGCTTAGCTGACTTTGATTCTGTTCCAACCAACAATAGCGAAGTTACTATTAAAGTAAGAGATATGGCCGGCAATACAACAGATGTAATCGGAAGTATCAATTACTATGCTATTGCACCGCAAGTCACCGAAATGACACTTTCCGGCGTTGCTACAATCAGCAGTGGGATTTATTATTACAGAACAGAATTAGATGACATGTCATTTACAGGGAAGTTGAATGCGCCATTTAACAATCCTCTCAATTTATTGATTGCTTCATATGCTATGCCTATGTCGCCTGTAGCTACTATGACTCAAAGCACAGAAAGCATACTTACAACAAATTATACAAGCAGTTTTGGAAAATACTTAGCCGAAAACACTTATACAATATATATTGCAGATGAAGCAGGTAATTTGCATACCAACACAGCTCCATTAATGCTTGTTGTAGATGATACTCCACCAGAAATAGAAAGCATAATTCCAGGACCAACAGATATGGTTGCCAACACACCAATAGGAATGGCAACTTTCACTGTTAAATTTGCGGAATTAATGGATACAACAATTACTCCAATTCTCGTTCTGGCAACTTCAACCATGAACGCCCAGATAGACATGAAATTCGTTGGCTGGGGCGAAGATTTAATGACAGCCTCATTTACAAATTCTGTGAATATAGTTTCTACATATCCAGTAGGAATATATAATTATAGAGTAATGGACGCCAAGGATTTAGCAGGTAACGTCATTGGAAATACACCGGATTCATTTACAACAGACGTTCAGCCCAAAGGTCCAGGGGTATCCAATTTGACAATACTAACTTTGCAGCCAGACATAAGCGATGAGGTTTTTGAAAACAAAGCGTATAATCCTATAAAATACAACGCTGGCGATGAAGCTTCTGTTACTTTCAAACTTGATTACGTCAGTGGCCCGTTCAATACGCCTCATCAACTGCTTGTTTACGATGAAAGCAACAACAATATCGCTACTCTGTCTGTAACTGCAGCTAATCCAGGCTTTGCAAACTGGAACGGCGGCGATATACCAACAACAGATGCAACTTATTTCTTTAAAATCACAGACGATTTATCTAATATTAGCCCTGAAACCGGCTATTTAGAATGGACTTTCAAAGTAGATACAACTACTCCGGACATTACAGCAATCAACTTCGATGACGGCGGAATCGGTCAGACTCAAGGTGGCATCAGATATTACAGTCCTTCTGTTCCGGCAACATTTACGGTAACAACAACCGAAACAGATGACCTGATGTTAATAGCTTCTTCAACAGCTACTTCTACCTACATCATAACTGCTTCTACCAGCCATAGTATAAGTTTTGGAAGTGATTTAACAGACGGAGACTATAATCTCAGCGTATCTGACTTAGCAGGCAATATTAACGAAACAGCGTCTATTACGATAAGAGTAGACAGTATACCACCACAGGTTAATACTGCATTCGCCTGCGACGAACTTTTAGCACCTATACCAATGATTGGCAAGACAGCGTCTTTCCTGGTTACATTTGATAAGATTATGAACCGTTCTGTTACTCCTACAGTGCAGTTAGCAACAGATACAGCCTTTGGAACAACAGAAATAGCCACCCTTACTTTCAAAAATTGGGAAGATGACCAAACCTGTATCTTTGAAACCAGCAATGTCTTTGATACAATCAATTTCCCTGTAGGAACAGCAAGTATAATTGTTAGTGGTGCAAGAGACTTAGCAGGTAACTTTATAGCTACATCAACTTATGGAGAAGTGGAAGTAATATCACAACCTCCAAGATTCTCTCTCTCATTAACAAGTCAGCAGACAATGTTAGATAACAATTATCTAACGGATGCGCCTTTCAGTTTAAGAGCCGAACCAAATGTTGGAACTCTAACAATTCAATACGACACCATTACCACAAAAGGTCCTTACGCTTTAGACCATACTTTGCTTCTGTTTGACGGATCTGGCGTTCAAATTGCAACCCACACTCTGACAGGTGGTGCTACTGAAATAACTGTTAATCCAGCATTCTTTGGTGATTTTGAAGCCGGAATAACTCCTCCGACTGAATTTGCCGGCAGCTTCACTGTTATGCTTCAAGATTCTGTCGGAAACGTTGCTTCAGACACAAATGAATTTGCAATAAACTATGACAGTATCGCTCCAAAACTGACAGATATTATTAGTTTGGAAGGCATTTCTTCAGGGTCACCGCTGATATGCAGTTACTATAATCCTGACATATTAGGAAGCCTGACAACGAATTTAGTTCTTAACGCCAGCGATGCAATAAAACTGGTTGTATACGGTGTTTCCAGTTCACCTTATGAAATAATAGCTACCAGAACATATCAGATGCCGTTAACAAACGCATTAACCTATACTTATGACGGTAAACTGGAAGACATTTATGGAACTCCATTACCAGAAGGAACATACAAAGTTGCTGCAATAGACATGGCTGGTAACTTTGCAGAATTCTATTCTCTACCTGGGTTTGTTATTACAGCCAACCTCATAATAGATAAAACAGCACCAACAGTATTGGTTGCAACAATGACTGAACAGCAATATATCAGTTCTGGCGAAGCAGGAATGGCAACCTTCTCTGTTCAGTTCGATGAAAGCATGTTTGAAAATGCTTATCAGTATCTTGAAATAGCTACAACTTCTTATACGATTCCTTGTAGATTTGTAAGAATGGAAACTACTGCGATAGCTAGTGATACAGCGATTTTTGAAACTTCTGTTGCAATTCCAAGCACAATACCTCAAGGCATCTATAATTACCATATTATAGGAACAGATCTTACAGGTAACAGAGTTGAAACTGATTTTGGAGAAATCTTTGTAAAATCTGCAGGGCCAATTGTAAGCAGCATACAAACCTTCTCTTATCAGCAGACAACCGCCAGTGATACCTTAGACAGCGGCAATGAAATGCATTACGATGATGTTTTCAGCTTCAATGTTGAACCCAATGCAGCAACAATGACTATAAAGCTCTCTGAAGAACCAGACGGAGACCCTGCTCTTGTTTACTTAACTTTCCTCAAGAAAGTTACTGTTAATCAACAAACTCAGGAAGTAATAGTCGCTTCTTACCCATTAGCCTTAGATGGAAATCTTATGGCAACATTTACATGGGATGCGGCCACTGAACCAATTGTCGCCACGACAGCAACCTTTATAATCAGAATTGCCGATGTAAATTCAGACCTGTCTTATTACAGCTACAACTGGACAGTAGACAGCGAAGCACCTACTTACACAGGAATAGTATTCAACAGCGGAATAAACTTCCCTGCTTCAGAAACAGTTTATCTGAATCCTTACAGACATACTAATTTTGAAGTAATGTTCAAGAATCTTGTTGACATGAATCCAAGACTCAGAATAAGAAGCGAAGTCTCTACAGATACCTATCCTCTTACTGCATTAAGCAGCAATGGTTGGAAAACATTGTTCAGAGGGAAATACAGCCGTGAAAGAGAAAATCCTGATGATATGATGCCAGACGGTGTTTATTATGTAGGTCTTGTAGACCAGGCTGGTAATACTGCGGCTTCTGATACAGAAGACCTATATAAACTTATAATAGACACCAAGAATCCTGAAATCGGAACCTATACCCTTAAGATCAACGGTTCTGTAATAGGTAGCTACTGTGCTCCAACAGAAGCGAAACCATTAGTCATTTCATTGGAAACAGATGAACCTCTAACCGCTACTGGTGCATATTACATTGATGTCTATAATGCAGGCAGTGTTAGAGTTAACAGACTTAATCTTATAGACAACGGAGGAACTCTCGAAGCCTCTTGGAATGCAAAGAATGAAGCCGGTGAAACAGTATCTGACGGCGTATATACTTTTAGAGTCTCAGATCTATGCGGCAACACATCAACTAATGCAACTAGCACTACGGCGATAACATCTCCATTCCAAGTTATGAGCCCTGCTGTTCAAACTGGTTCTAGTACAATTAAACTTTGGTTTAACCATGGAATCGACCCAGGTTCTTTAGGAGTTACTCCTATAAGCTGTCAGCCTCCGCTTACAATAAGTGACATTCACATCGAAGATGAACGTGCTATAGCCTTTACCGTTACTGGTATGACCCATGGAGCATCTTATACTCTTAGTGTTCAGGATAGCATTACGAACATCTATGGTTCTACTCTAAGCACAACAGCAAGTTCAGCAACATTCTTCGCAGACGTTAAAGGTCCGGCAATTGTTGGAACCAGTTATGACAGAATCAATAGCCAAGGCGAAATAATGATTGTCTTTGACCAGCCGATAGACAAAACTACTGGTGAAGCAACTTCTTCTTATCTAATACAAGATGTTGCAGGAAACAGCATTCCGATAACTTCAGCAATATTACAGTCTGATGGACAAACAGTTCTGCTTATTGCTTCCGGAACCTTTATTGAAAATGCTGATTACAAAGTCAAAGCTCCAGGAGTCAAAGACGAATTGGGCAATGACTCATGTGAAAGTTCTATTAACGGATTCAGCTTCAAAGGCCGAGATGTTACTCCGCCTAAATTCGTTATTTCAGCATTCTCTAATGCTGCAAACGAAAACGACATCATTATAATAGCAGTAAGTAACGAAGAACTAATCAGAGTTCCAACTCTGACTATCTACCATGGCACTGCTTCACCAAAATCGCTAATAATGCAAAAGAACGAAACAAATCCGTTGGCATTTATGGCGGCAGCTTCACTCAAAGCTTCTAATGGCCAATCAGGAACATTAAAAGTCGAAGGTGAAGACTTGAACGGCAATAAAGGCAGTGATAGCGACAGCTTTGTTATTGCTAATGTAAAAACAAGCAGTAGCCAGAGACTTGCTTCTGCAGATGAACAATTCAGTCTATCTTTCGATGAAAACAGCCTTAAAGCTGACGCGACAGTCAAGATTCTTAAACGAAATATCGTTAAGGATGAAAACGCTACTGGAACCATCAGAACAGCATTACAAAACGAATATACTGTTATGAGAGGGTTAAGAGCCTCTGTAACGACTCAGGATGAAGAAGCAGCCAATGCGGAACTCACTCCGTTAACAGATGCATATGAAGCTGCTCTACCTTCTTCCAAAATAAATAAAGGTGTAATAGCTTCAATGAAAGTTCCAGAATCAGCTAGTCAGACAACCGGCTTAGGCTTGTTCTATCAGAAAAACGGTTCTTGGAAATTCATCTCTTCTAACATTACCCCGGAAAAAGAAATCAAAGCCAGAATAACTTCAACTCAGATATTTGCAATAATGCGAGACTCTGTTGCTCCTTCAATCAAGCTAGATGAATCAGTAGACCTTTCAAAGGCTTTTGAAACAGCAAGACCTGAATTTGCAGGAACTATTAGAGATTTCGGTTCCGGCATCGACACAAATACTGTTCAAGCCAAGATTGACAACAACGTTCAAAGCATTAGTCTCGACAACAACGGTAACTTTAAGTTCAAATCCTTGTCAGAACTTATCAATGGAAATCACGACCTGACAATAATAGCAAAAGACAAAACCGGTAACCAGGCCACATCTGGCAGCATGAGATTTGCTCTGGTATTGCCATTTGAATTCAAACAGATTATCCAGTATCCAAATCCAGCTAAGAACAATATGACAATCCGAATCAGAACCAACAGCACCGGAATTAACTGCAATATAAGAATCAAAATATACGATGTTGCAGGTCACAAAGTTGCTGACTTTGATGAAAGTGATGTCATAGATAAAAATGACGGCAACTATGAAGTCAGATGGGATTTGAGAAACAAGAAAGGCAAAAAAGTTGCCAACGGCGTCTATATTGCAAAACTTGAAGCTATCAACCCGGAAACCGGCAAAAAAGTAAAAGCAACTTTGAAACTGGCCGTTCTGAAGTAACAAGCTGATTACATCTAACTAACAACAACATTAGATTGGATAGGCTGCTTGTTCGACCTTATTCGTCTACGCAAAGCTTTGCTTTGCTCCCCCTTCAGTCACTACGTGACAGCTTCCCCGCATAGCAGGGCAGCATCTTCAAGAAGATAATGGCGCTTATAGCAGATTGAACTTTAGCTCTCTTGCTCTCCGCTCTTCGCTCTAAACTCTCAATTCTCAATTCTCTTCCTGTGGCAAAGATTAGCATAAGGGCAGTCTGCACATTCTTCTGATTCTTTGGCAGCCCAGAGATGTTCTTTTCTAATATCAGCAACTACTTTTGCCGCTTCTTCTTCAAAATTAGTTATATTCGGCTCTATTTCTCTTAAATCCAAACCTTTTGGGTTTAGATAGGCAATATAAGAATCAGCAAAATTCAAACAACCCACTTCTCCGATAACACCACGGCTGGCAGCAATTCTATAAAGAGCAAGCTGGCGTTTATAACCTTCATGAGCTTCAGCAGAATATTCTCTAGTCTTAAAGTCTACTATTCTGATATTATTTCCTTCTTCTAAATCTACTCGGTCTACAAAACCTCTTATGAAAAATGGCTTAGTTTCGGCATTTCCGTCAAACTTAACATTAACTTCTGCTTCAAAAAGCCAGGGTTTTGTCTTGCTTAAGTCAGATTCAATATAACGATTAAGCAATGTCATAGTCTTAGATTTTAGATGTTTTTTAAAATCCCCCAGTCTGCTATAGCAGACATCCCCCTTTACGAAAGAGGGTATTTTAGGAGTTTCACCAATGTCATTGTTATTATTCTCAAAAATTCCCTGTTCGCTTGCTCCTAAGTCTAGAGATGACCAAGAATTGCTTTTAAGATAGCAAGGAATAAGCTTATCTAAGCAAGATTCAATCAAATCTAACGCTTCTTTTTCAGACTGTAGTTCGTGCCCATCGTTTTCATGGAAAAGCCTGATTGACTCATGGGCAAGCTTTCCAACAAGAGTCTGCACCTGTTCTAGTCTTTCTTCAAAAGAGCCAACATGAACACTTGAAAAATAATACTTTCTTGGACATAACTTAAATGTTGCCAATTCCTGCAAAGAAAAAATATCTTTGTCATTATCTTCAACAGCAGAAACAGCCTTTGCTCTTTCTTCCAGGAAACAGCCAATCGACCTGATACTATTTTCTAAAGTTTCAATATCAGCTTGCGGAATCTGCTTTTCAGCTTTTTCTTCTGGTTCTGCTCTGCCTGCTTTCAGCCATTCTTCCAGCAATTCAGGCCATGCTTCCAATAGCTTTACTTCACCAAGTTCCGAGTGCTCTTTTAAGATATCCACTATATGACAAATAGGTTCGGTAATTGGTTTGCATGGGTCTTCAGGAGGGAAACTGGCCTTCTGAGTTCCTGTAATAACCAACAGATTTTCAGCTCTGGTGAAGCCAACATAAAGTTTTCTGAAATCTTCAGAAGCCGATTCATTTCTATCTAACTCTTTATATTCTTCAATTATAGGATTTATAGAATCTTTGTCTTTAGAATTCTTTTCGTTAACAATTAAACCAAACTGGTCATCAAAGACTATTTTTTCATTGAATCTATAGGGGCGACCTTTCAAGAAAGGCATAATGACTATTGGAAATTCCAACCCCTTGGATTTGTGAATAGTCATTATCTTAACAGCATCGCCTTCTTCTAAGCCTAAACCAGCTTCGTCTTCGTCGATATCAGCCACTCTGGTTCTTTCAACGTGGTTCAAAAAATCTCTCAAAGAAGTGAAAACTCCATTTTGCTCAAAATCGCGAACTATTCCTAAAAACTTAGCTATATTATTGTTGATTCTTTTTGTTTTAAGTTCTGAATCCAATGTGGCAGCGTATTCATAAAACCCCGCCTGTTCAATAATAGTATGACATAGATTTACAAGACCAGGCTTATTTGCTCTTTCCTTGATACTAATATAGAGATTTCTGAAATTAACAGCCTCTTCAGGCAAATCTTCCTCTTTCATTGCAAGAATTCTAGGAAGTAATCTGATTTTTTCGAACTTACCTTCCAGAGAAAGTTTAACCAGATCAGAATCATTCAAGCCATATAAAGGCCCAGTAAGCAACTTAACGACAGAATAGTCATCATCAGGCTGAACCAGAAGCTTTAAGAAAGAAAGAATATCCTCTATTTCGCTGCGTTCATAAAGACCAAAACCACCCGAAATAACATATGGAATCTGAGAAGCAGCCATTGCGTCTTCAAAATTTATTGGCAAGTTCTTTACCGAACTAAGAATTATAGCTATATCGCCATAGCAAATTGGCCGCGGTTCCCCTTTATTTTTTCGATCTGGTATAGTCATACCAGAAGCAACTATATCATGAATAAACTTAACAATATGCTGAGAAACCTGATTTGTAGACATCCCATCAGGCGATAAAAGGCAGCTTACTGCAGGGTATCTAGGCGAATTTCCCCTCTGAGCCTGCTGTTTAACAAACATTTTACCAACATCGCCGCCCTTTTCCAAAAAGCTGTCAGCAAAATCTATTATTTCAGAGTAAGACCTGAAGTTGTCTTTCAAAATAATATCCTGGTCAGAAACAAAATTTCTGAAAGTATCTACTTTTGCGCCTTGAAACCTGTATATACTCTGCTTTTCATCGCCGACAACGCAAATCTGGCTTTCACGATCTCGACAGAATTCTTCTACAATGCCAAGCTGATTAGGATTGTTATCTTGAAACTCATCTATCAAAAATACTCTGCGATCAGGCGTTACACCGTTTTCACGCATATATTGAATCAGATTTTTGCTTTTTATTAGAATTTCATCAAAATCCAATAAATTGCGCTTTTCTAGCTCTTCCATATAAAGCGTGTAGAACTGAAAAAGCCACTCAAGAGTTTTAAGCTCAATCTCTGTTCCTCTAGAATTCAATTCCTGTTTCGCTTTTCTATAGAATTCACCTGGGCTTAAAAGATACCTTCTGATTTTACTTAAAGCTAAGGGGAACTTGGCAATAAGCTTTGCAGCAATATCTGCTCCTAGAGCATTGTCTCCATTTATTATTTTTTCGCCGTATTGTTCTGCAAATCGATCTGCCAAGTCAAGCATAAGTATTTCCCTAGTGTTTTCATCTATAACTGCCGCAGAACTGTCTATTCCTGCCCCAAAGGGGTCTTGTTTTAAAAACCTTGATAAAAACGAGTGAAAAGTTGCTACTTCCATTTTTCTTAAAACAGATGGAAGAATCTTTCGTTTGTCTGTAAGCCTGTCTTTCATTTCTGAAGCCGCCTTGGTTGTATAAGTTATAGCAACCAGTTCTTCAGGCTTAATTCCTTGCTTTAAAAGAGCATCAATACGTCTGGTCAAAACTTCGGTTTTACCTGAACCAGCACCAGCAGATATTCTTAAGCGCCCCTTAGGTGGATAAGAGACTGCTTCGGCCTGTTCCTGAGTTAACCCCTCTGTTAATGAACTTAAAATTTTTTCTAATTTTGTCATTATTCAGTGGCCTCCTCTTTATCCTGCTGTTTTTTAAGAAGTTCTAACCCCACCTGACAGAAAGTAGAAAACTCGCAACCATCTTTAGTCAGACAGGTTTTGGCGTTTTCATTAGCAGAAGGCAAACATTCAAACGTTTTATCTGTTTTTATTTTATTTATTAGTTCAGTTAATCTTGCTTCAAAGCTTTTCAAATCATCACTAGAAACATCTGCCCCATAACAGGGTCCACAGCCGAAATTCAAAGCAGCAGATTTTTGAAAACCGGCTTTCATACCTTTATAAGCTTTTTTATAGGCTTCAGTCATTACATACATTGTTGCCGATGAAATATTTTTGTAGCCCATGCTGCGGCAGGCCAAAATATATATAGGAAGCTGCATTTCTAGCTGTTCTTCTATTGAACCTGACTTTGGGAAAGCTTTTTCATATATTTTTTCACTGTTGGGAATTCCGCTTTTTGAAGTTTTATAGTCAACAATCTGAATACTTTCACTGTCTATTAGAGCGATTCTATCGAATCTCCCTTTGATTCTGCTTCCTGCAAGTTCAAAAGAAAAGGGCTTTTCAACCCCTTTTGTATGGCGGCAAGGAAGTTGCTCGTTCTTATAAACAGCTTCTCGATATATTGGTAATGCATTTTTTATCAGATTCGCATGTTTATGCCTTTCAAAAAAAGGTATTACTTCCAGCATCGGAGCAGCAAATTCCTCAAAAAGTTTTAGTAAATCTTCATCTGTAGGCTCTTTAGCCAATTCCCAAGGCGAGCCTGGCTTGTGAAGTTCTTCTAAAACTCTGTGATAAGCATTACCCACAACAAAGAAATCACTGTTATTTTCCAAGGGATTAACAATTCCAAGAAGATTTTTAAAGAAAAATTTTCTTGGGCAGTCCAGATAGTTTTTAAGAGAAGTTGCTGAAAAGCTGAAATCATCAGGCAGTTCAACCCTGTCGTGCTTTGCTTTATTAAAGATTCTTGGTCTGATTCCATGAATAGCATATTCAGGCGGAATCTGCTTTTCAACTTCCAGCAAAGTGGGCTCTAATTTCAAAAGTTCGTCAGTATTTAATCCTGTGATTGCCGTTCTGAACTCGCTTAGAGTCAGAATTTTGTCATCTTTTTCCAATTCATTAGGTTTAATACCCATTTCATAAAAAAATGGTGCCGGAGTTGCCGGATCTGTGCCTAATCTCATCGGAACTGTCATAATCAGGCCTTCTTTAGCCCTTGTAATGGCCACAAAAAACAGACGGCGCTCTTCTTCTAACTGTTCTTCATCGCTGTTTGGGTAAGGATTGAAAAAGCTGATTTCTCTGTTCTTGGAATTAAGATAATTCTTAATTTTATCTATAGCGGCCGTTCCTAATAAGATGTTTTCTCTCAAATTAACAGGAAACTGCCCTTCACAAAGACCGCTTATAACAGTTAAAGGAAATTCCAAACCTTTTGATTGATGGACTGTCATTATTTTAACTGCGTTTTCATCAATGTTTTCAGATAATTCAATATTTAAAGCGTAGTAGTTTATCCATTCTTCCAGTTCAGGCAATAAATCTGCAATCAAAGGTTTTCGTCCGAATGTATGCCTGAAAACTTCAGAATAATCAGAAAGCATGTTTCTAAGATGAAGAATATTTCGTGAAGTTGTTTCAGAAGCATTTTTCAATAAAGGAAGAACGGAGGATACTGCAGCAGAAATAATCGAACTTATTTCTTCACTGCTTTTTGATTCCAGCAATCTGACTACTTTTACAAATTCAACAGCTTTATTCTGGTTTGCTTCGTCTGTTTCAGGCAGTTCAGAAAAGTCTTTCTCTTCTATTAATTTTAATATATTAGAAATCTTACTTGAATTATTTGCTAATTCTGAGATTATAGCCTGCGTCCAAAGAGGATTCAAACCGAATGCTGGCGAAAGAAAGGCTGTCTGTAAAGCAGATTCTTTCATATCTTCGTCTGTTGCCCCAGCAATTTTCAGTAGTGAAACAAGGGTAATTATTTCCTCAGCCTTGAAAAACTTCATATCCTCTGCAATTTGATAAGGAATATGCAAAGTCTGCAAACTTTCAGCAAGCAAATCAATCTGATAGTTATTTCTAACTAAAATCGCAACATCTGAAGGTTTGTATTTTTTCCCGTTATTGCCATAAATCAGATAATTAGCAATCTGACGCCCCACTACCCTAGCCTCTTCAATTTCGTTTTTAACCTTATAATATTTTATAAAACCTTCTTCCTGGCTGTTTGGATTAAGAAGTCCGTCCGTAGGCAATTTTTCTGTCCAATTAAGCATAGTTGCAGATTTTACTATACTTTTTGCAGAACGATAATTTTGGCTTAAAGGGAAAATGCTAGCCTTGTATTTCTGCTTAAATCGACCTTTTGGGGTCATCATTGACGGGTCAGCCCCTCTGAATCTGTAAATACTCTGACGCGGGTCTCCTATTACTGCAGTTTTTATGTCTGAATTCTCACCTTTTAATAGAGTGAGCAGCAAAAACTGGGCTGGATCTGTATCCTGAAACTCATCTACCAGAATAACTTTGTATCTTTTCCTATAGATTTCTGCAATTCTAGGATTTTTCAAAACCTGTATAGAAAGCGCTATTAAATCTCTGTAATCCAGGTAATTGTCTTTAATTCTTTCTTTTTCATATTGCTGATAAATATTCAACAGTTCATAGCACCTGTTCTGAGTTTTCTTATTCAGATCAGGAGTGTTTTTTATAGCATCTTCAAACTCTTCTGGAGTAACAAGATTAGATTTTAATATTCCTATTAATGTAGAAGCCTCCTGCTGAAATCCTCTCTTTGACAAGACTTTTCCATATTCAGGGAAAGCCGACGGGTCTAATTTTCTGCAAATAAAACTCATTAACAAAGACTCTTTAAAAGCATTGAGAAGCTTAAAATCTGGAGCAACTCCGACTTCGTAATATTGTTCCCTTAAAATTCTTGCACAAAAAGAATGAAAGGTTGATATCCAGCATTGGTCAAAGCTTTGGGGGAAATACTCTAACACTCTTTCTCTCAATTCAGATGCAGCTTTATCAGAAAAAGTCAGAGCAAGTATTTCTTTTAACCTGACGCCTTTTTCCAACTGCTTAGCAATCAAAACAGAGATAGTTCTTGTCTTGCCTGTTCCTGGCCCAGCAACAACAAGTGAATTCCTGTGAAATTTTTTAATTATTTCTTTCTGCTGATCATTTAATCTGTCAAAATCATTTTTTAATAATTCAGATATTCCAATACTCATAATTATTACCTCAAATTTTTTTTAGTATAACATTAGCAAAATTTACATACAAGCCGATGAATAGGTAGATGATTTAGTCAAAATAAAAAAGATTAAGGATAATGGCAGCATGAAAAAGCTCTTTAAGTTGTTTTTACTATTTACATTTGCAGTAACTTCTTTCTTTTTAACTGGTTGTAACAACAATGATGATTATAACAACTGGAAACATACCAATGAATCAAATTCCGTTCTTTTAAAAGTTGGGATTCCTGTAAATGCCCCAATGGCAGCAAGAGCTGCAAGCAACAGAAATGTAATAATAGCAGGCGTGCCATTCAAATACATAGAAAGTGTCAGTGGAGTTGATTATTTCTCTGGTTATATTCCCAGATCAGTTATTTATCAAGCAGTTAATGCTTTAAGATTCCAGTTTGATTCACAAATTTTCTATGTGGAAACCAACTTCTTTAAGGTAGCATTAAGTACTGTTGGAAGTGGCAGTCAGCCAAATGCTTCCCTTTCTTTTGACCAGGAATATAGATTATTAAAAGCTGAAAGCAACGGAGTTGAAGTTGAAAAACCAGTTATTTCAAAAGATGAACCCAAACCTGTTGATGGATTCGTTCAACTTTCAATAAATGGTGATACCGTTACTGCCGTTGTTCCAAGTGAATTAGGCAATGTTACCAAATACTACAGTTGGGAACTCAGACTTACTTCAAACAAGAGCAGAAACTCCAGAATACTCTATTCTGGTCAGTATCCCGACATGTATAAAATCACATCTGAAGGGAACAATTTCTTTTTCACTATAACAGAAGCAGGGAAATCTAATCTTGATGCAAATACAACTTATATTGGATCATTAGTGTCTGTAGTTGTTCACACAGATAAGTCAGGTGAAAACCCATTAGTATTAACTTCTAACAATACTATTTATTACCAGAAGTAATATAAAAGTAATATTAATTATTTGTTATCAATACCCAGAAAGCTTAGACTTTTTGGGTATTGATATTTTAGCAAAACATTGTTATAATCGGCAACTACAACAAACTTAGTAAACGGAGATATATTAACGATGGGTATTTACGAAGAACTTAAAGCCAGAGGCTTGATAGCTCAGGTAACTGATGAAGAACAAATCAGAAATTTGATAAACTCTGGTAAAGCTAAGTTTTATATAGGCTTTGACTGCACAGCAGACAGTCTTACTGCTGGTCATTTTATGGCGTTAACACTTATGAAAAGACTTCAAATGGCTGGCAACACACCAGTAGCATTGATTGGCGGCGGCACCACGATGATTGGTGACCCATCAGGCCGTACAGACATGCGCAAAATGCTGACTCGTGAAGACATTAACCACAATGCAGAATGTTTTAAACGTCAGATGGAAAAATTCATCGAATTTGGCGAAGACAAAGCAATAATGGTTAATAATGCTGATTGGTTGCTAAATCTTAATTATATAAACCTGCTGCGTGAAGTCGGACATTGTTTTTCTGTTAATAACATGCTTCGTGCTGAATGTTACAAGCAAAGAATGGCCCAGGGCCTCAGCTTTTTGGAATTTAACTACATGATCATGCAAAGCTATGACTTCTATTATCTGTATCAGAATTTAGGCTGCAATCTCCAATTCGGTGGTGATGACCAATGGAGCAACATGCTCGGCGGCACAGAACTCATACGCAGAAAATTAGGCAAAGATGCCCATGCAATGACAATTACACTTCTTACTGATTCTCAAGGTCATAAAATGGGTAAAACAGCTGGAAATGCAGTATGGCTAGACCCAAATAAGACTTCTCCATACGATTTCTATCAATATTGGCGCAATGTCGGTGATGCAGATGTTATGAAATGCATCAGAATGCTTACTTTCCTGCCATTAGAACAGATTGATGAAATGGAAAAATGGGACGACAGCAGAATCAATGATAAAAAGAAAATCTTAGCCTATGAATTAACTACTTTGGTTCATGGTAAAGAAGAAGCCGATAAAGCTGCTGAAGCTGCTGCTGCATTATTTGCAGGAAATGGCGGCGATGATGCAAATATGCCTACAACAACAGTTACAGCAGAAGAAGCCGCTAACGGAATAGGAATTCTTGATGCCTTAGTAAAAACCGGTATTGCCAAGAGTAAAAGCGATGCAAGAACTTTGGTAAAACAAGGTGGAATCACTGTTGATGGCAATAAAGTTGAAACTCAGGATTTCAAATTTACTGAAGAAATGCTGAAAAACGGCGCAAAAATCAAAAAAGGCAAAAAGATTTTCCACAAGATAATCTTAGGTTAATGGGTAATAAAAAGGCCTTGGTTTATGCAACCAAGGCCTTTTTGTTTTTGTAGTAGTTGTTGTTTTTATTGTTTTTGGTATTTTGAGGCTGTCGCCTCTCTTGTTTTTATTGTTTAATCGAAAGCTAGTATGCTAACGAATATTTGTAATAATCGCTACATTGAAAGCTATCTAATAACAATAACTACAACAACTACCAACTACAATAACTACGCTGGCTTTAGCCATCAAGTGACTGAGGGGGCCTTCGCTCTATGCTCTGTTGCTCTACGCTCTAAATCTCACTTAGCTCCCAAAGTAGCAACCATAACAGCCTTGATTGTATGTAAGCGGTTTTCTGCTTCATCAAAGACTTTTGAATGCTTACTTTCAAATACTTCGTCTGTTACTTCCATTTCACCTATATCTTTTGACATAGTGGTGTCACTGTTATGGAAAGCTGGCAAACAATGCAAGAATATTGGATTTTCTTTGCCAGTTTTCTTAATCATTGCCATATTAACCTGATAAGGTTTCAAAAGTTTGATTCTAGCCTGCATCTGAGCTTCTTCACCCATACTTGCCCAAACATCAGTGTAAAGAACATCTGCGCCATTAACACCTTTGTCTACATCATCTGTTATTGTAATCTTTCCGCCAGTTTCTTTGCAGATTTTCTTAACTTCATCAACAAGTTCTTTTTCCGGGTGTAAGCCTTTTGGAGCTACAATTCGACAATCCAAGCCCATCTTGGCGCAACCTATCATCAAAGAGTTAGCCATATTATTGCGACCGTCACCAACAAAAGCAAAGGTTATGCCTTTAAGATAGCCATAATGTTCTTCAATAGTCATAAGGTCAGCTAAAACCTGAGTTGGGTGGAACTTATCGGTTAGTCCGTTCCATACAGGAACTCCAGCATATTTAGCCAAATCTTCTACTGTTTCGTGTTTGAAACCTCTGAATTGAATACCATCAAACATTCTGCCCAAAACTCTGGCTGTATCTGCAACAGTTTCTTTTTTCCCAAGCTGAATATCATCTTTCCCTAAATATTCTGCATGAGCGCCTTCATCTGAAGCAGCAACAACAAATGCACAGCGAGTGCGGGTAGAAGCCTTTTCAAAAATCAATGCAATATTTTTGCCTTCAAGATTTCTAGGTTTGATTCCGGCTTGTTTCAAACGTTTGAGTTCTTTTGCCAAATCAAGCATATAGCGAATTTCTTCTGGGGTAAAATCTTTTAAGGTTAAAAAACTGCGACCAATTAAATTCATTGCCATAAAATTATCATTCCTTCCTGACTTTTATCTCTTTAAATTCATTTAATTACTAATAATAAACAAAGTCAAGAAAAACTAGGCGTTTACAAGACAATCAAAAGACAAGGGAGTGCCAGCCTGATAATCTTTTGCAAAAGTTTTCCCTAATACTTCTTCATAGTATTTAGGCTTTAAACCATCACCAGGTCTTATAATTCCAATATTTTCCCCAGTCACTTTGTCTCCTGCTCTTACATCTTTGACTATAAAAATAGAACGTCTGAATCCATAATTGCTCATTTCAGACCGTGTTGGGCCAAAAGAAACCTTACCAATAGCTTTCTCTGCATCTCTAACATCCCTAACCATAGCAGCAAATTCCTCTGGTTCCATAGAAAAACCGCTATCAGGAGTATTTATTTTCCTATCTAAGCAAAAATGCTTTTCTATGATGCAACCTCCAAGAACTACACTGGTAACTGCAGCAATAGAACCTTTTGAATGGTCAGACAATCCGGTTGGGACATTAAATTTTTCTGCTAAAACTTTCATTGAAGCCAAGTTCATATCGTCAGTTATAGCAGGATAAGCACTAGAACATCTTAGCAAAGCTATTTGATTATTATTTTGAGAGTTTACACAATCCATAGCTTCTTTTATTTCTTCTAATGAAGCCATACCTGTAGAAATAATCATGGGTTTGCCCTTAGATGCAACATATTTTATCAAAGGCAAATCTATGAGTTCAAAAGAAGCTATTTTATAAAATTCAATTCCTATGCTTTCCAGGAAATCAACTGAAGTGTTATCAAAAGGAGTAGAAAAAAAATCTATGCCGATTTTGTCAGCCTCTTCTTTCAGTTCTGCCTGCCATTCCCAGGGTGTGTAAGCTTTTTTATAAAGGGAATAAAGGTTTTCGCCTTTCCATGTACCCTTTTCTATATTGAAATACTTATTTTTGCAGTCTATTGTTATGGTATCAGCCGTATAGGTTTGAATCTTTATACAATCTGCTTTTGCTTCTTTCGCTGCATGAATAATCTCTTTTGCATAAACAATACTACCAGCGTGGTTAGCCGACATTTCAGCAATTATATAAGCTGGTAAACCACTAGCTATTTTTCTGTTTTTTATACAAATTGTTTTCATTTTGTACCAATCGCATCAAAATTTAATAATAAGCATAACATTATTAGAAAAAAATTTCTATTAATACTGGCAGAAAAACAGCAGGTACAACACGACTTTATACTACTTTTAAATATTTTTCGTATAGGCATTACTATTATTCTATTTTTCTGTTATAATATATTTTGAGTCCGAAAATATTTTTTGCGAGGTTATCATGAAAAAAAATTTATTTGTCTTTTTGGTTATTTCATTGCTAATAGCTGCTCCTATTTTTTCTGCAGCTAATACCAATACCGATACCAATACATCAACTGACACTTCAACAGAAAGCAACACAAGCAACGGTGAAAGCCTTGTTCCAGACAGTGTTCCTATGTCATTAGATTTTAAGGATAACGCTAATGTTATGCCTAATACTTTCCGCGGCGGTGACCCCGATAGTTCTTTAGTTCATTGCTTAGAAGATGTTTATTATGAAAAACATGAACATTCTCTTATTTATTCCGAAAATGCTAATGATGTAGCAAGTGGTTCAAATTTTAAAAGCGACCCGAATATAACATGGACAACCTCAAAAAAAGATGCTGACGGCAACTATAACACCTTGAGTTCCCAAAATACTAATATGGCACATGATGGCGGAACTCTTTACGAACCAGGTGAATATCAAATTGGTAACAGTGGTGCAAGACAGGTTGATGAACCAACAGAACAAGTTACAACTTTAACAGATACTTCAACAAGCACCGGCACTAGCACTGGAACTGGAACTGCTACAGGCACAACTACTGCCCAAGATTCTAAGACTGTAACTTCTAACCAGACTATGGGCGTCTTAGTTCATGACTGCACTTCACCAGACCTTTGGGTAGCTTTCCAGGAAGGTGCTGGCAGTGTAGATATGGCTGCTTCTGAACATGAACTGAAACAAAATATATATACAAAAGTTCTTACAACTATGGGCAGACCTTTCTCCAGCAATGAAAAAGACTATGAAGAAGAAAGTTATCTCTTTGTTGATGAAGGAGAAGGCAGTGAACGCAATAAAGAACCTTGGAACAAAACAGCCAGAGTAACAATAGCTGGTCCAATGTTCAGTGAAAACGGTGCAGTTAATTACAATTCCGGTGTTGTTCCTTCCGGACTTTTAGACAAAGATAATCAGACAAGACAGGTTCACGTATCTGCAACTGATGAAAAGAGCGTTTTAAAAGGTATCTATGTTCGTAGAAATGTTCCTTTCATTTTTGCAGCAGTATCTGTAGATAATGGTGATGATCGTGTTGCTCCAACAGATGTTGAAGCAAGAATCGAAAGAAGTGATGCTTCTGTTGTAGAAAAGAACGACAGTGCTTATCTGTTCCGTGTTCCAAACTACCCACGCCATGAATATGAAGATCAACCAAATTATTTCTTTGTTGCCAAAGCCGAAGACAAATCTGGTAATGTTACTACAGTAAAGATTCCGTTATATGTAGTAAATTCAAATGCTTCATTTGAAACTTCATCTAAGTAAGTTCTAGAGAGTCAATAATGAAGCGAATTTATTTGTCACTGATTATTGCCGTATCGGCATTCTCTATGCCGATACAGGCTGCTGAAACCAATAAAGACGTAGATTTAGAAAAAGCTCCCTGGCTTAAAGGTGTTGAAATTGAAATGGTTCCATCTCATATTACACCTGTTATACCAATGAAGCTTTATTTGGAAAATGGAGAACAGATTCCTAAAGAGCTTACAGAAGACGAGCCAATTACTGTTCAGGCAGATAGCGATATCTTCTTTGATGAAGCACCAAGTAAAGACAGAGATATGGATATTCCCAATCCTTTATGGGAAGCAAATCCATCTGTCAACTGGCAAGTCATAGATTGGGAAACCAACAAAAACACTACTTGTTCTGCTACTCCTGGCTTTGCTCCAAATGTTATGGTTGTCATTCCTGAAACACCAACTTCCCGTGGAGCTATAACCTGTTTTGCAGGCCGCAGAATGGGTTATGATAATATTCAAACAGGTAGAAGAACAAATACTTTTGCTAACTCAAGCATAGCAAAAGATGTTAAAATCAAAGATATTACTCCACCAACCTGTGGTTTAGAAATTACCGTTGTAGATGGTCCTTCTGGCTCAATTTACCCGGTAGAAAATCCTCCCAATCATTTTCCGCTTCCCAAAACTGCTGATTTGATCATGACTGGAAGCATATTTAATGGTGACCCAGATTACCAAGACGTAGAATCTGGATTAGTCCTGGGAACAGATATGATTGCTTCAGAAGAAAAAGCAACTATCTCAATAAGCCAAGACTCGATTCTCAAATTAACAGTAATCGGCCAAGATAACTACAAGCTAAATACAGATAAATTAAAATACGGAATATGCAACGGATCTGGTGGCGAACCAACCCCTGTCTGTGAAGAAAATCAGACTGAATATGATTTTTCTAAAATCAAAATTCCAGAAAAACCCTATATCTATTTAGATGCAATAGACATGGCAGGTAACCGTGAAGTTCTTTTTATTCCTCTAGCTGTCAAATAAGTTAGTATTATAAACGAAAGCCTAAGTATTTTTACTTAGGCTTTTTTTTTACTCTTTTATTTATGGTATAATGCAAAAAAAATAACTGGAGAGCTAAACATGTCTAATATTTACCAAAACAACCTAAAAGTTTTAAAGAAAAGAATGCCAATTATTTATCAGGCAATAAACAGCTGTCCAGAATCAGACTGTGAATACATTGTTTCAGATGCAAAAAGCGGCGTAAAAACTCTTGCTATAAAAAAAGATGGCAAAGTTTATCAGGTTCACAGCAAGTATGACCCTGTCAAAGAAGCCGAAAAACAGCTTGAAAACGCAAAATTAATTAATCCGAAAGTCATGATGCTGATGGGATTTGGCTTGGGATACCACGTTCGCGCGGCTAGTAAGATTTATGGCAGCAACAACCTTTATACCATTGTTGTGGAAAAGGATATCAAGGCTTTTAAAACCGCCTTAGAAAATGTTGATATAACAGATTTGCTGGAAAATCCAAAATTTGTTTGGGTTGTGGGAATTAGACCTGACGAAGCTTTTGTAGTCTTAAATGAACTTCTTAAAAAAGTCGGTATTACAATTCAATTATTCTTAAAGACTCTGGTTGTTTTCGACCACCCTGTTATCACAAGAATTCACGAAAATTATCATCAGCATATTCTTAAATGCTTTAAAGATGCTGCTTTCAATATAATATTCAATTACGGCAACTGCCCCAAAGACTCTATGATTGGTCTGCAGAGCATCATGGACAATATGTCTCTTATATTGAGAAGTCCTGGAATCAAAGACCTATTCGGCAAATTCAAAAAGGTTCCAGGAATCCTTGTTTCTACTGGTCCGTCATTAGACAAAAACATTGAAGAACTAAAACCCGCTTTGAATAATTGTGTTATGATTGCCGCTGATTCTGCTTTAAGAACACTGAATAAGCATGGAATCGTCCCTCATGCCGCCGTTAGTGTAGAAAGAATAGAACATGTAGCCACAATGTTCAAGGAACTTCCTGAAGACTACAAAGCCAAAATATGGCTTGCAGCCTGCCCAGTAATTTTAAAACATTCTTATGATGCATGGAACGGACCAAAGGTTATCAGCTACCGCAATTTTGCTCATTTTGAATGGATACAGGTTCCAAAAGGCACTTTGACCACAGGACCTTCCTGCTCAAATCTTGGTTTTAAGATTCTAGAAGCCATGGGTTGTGACCCAATCATACTTGTAGGACAGGACTGCTCTTTTGCAAGCGTTGAAAAGACACATGCAGACGGGGCTCCTGAAGTCACAAACCTTCACCTGAAGCAGGAAAACCTATATCAAGTCAAGGGCAACTATTCTGAATTTGTCTATACCAACAAGATTTATGATATGTTCAGAAAAGCTTTTGAAACAGACATGCTAACCTATCAGGGCACTTGTATAAATGCTACAGAAGGCGGAGCATATATTGAAGGAACTAAGATTTCCACTTTAAAAGAAGCTGTTGAAAAATATTGCACTAAGCCAATCGATACTTTAGGAATATTCCAAAAAGAATGCAAATACCCTAGCGAAAACGAGATAGCCAGCCAATGGAAATCATTAAGAAAAATAATGACTTCAACCCGCGAAGAAGTTCAAAAGGTTGTAAATAGTTGTTTAGAGGGTGAAAGACGTATTGCAGAATTTGAAGTTCGCTTAGGTCGTGATCATTTTGAAGAAATAGAAGACTTCTTAGAAAGATTTCCTGACGATGAGTTAAAAGAATTCATGAACTGGCTAATAAAAACAAAAGCGCAAATTATTACCAGTGGAAAATACTTCAATCTATATTTAATGCATATTGTTCAAATGGTTATTGTAAAATTCGAGCTGGATATAAATCAACTTCCCTCTCTTTGCGAAGACCCCAAACGCTGTAATTTGCAGCACATAAAGATTATGAAAAAGTGGTTCCAGGAAGTTGGAGGCGTCTGCCAGCTTTCACTGAAAATGCTTGTTGACGCTTTGGCCCAGCTTGATGCAGAATTTGGCACCACTGAGCAATAATAGTGAGACGACAGCTGACGCTGTCCGTGTTAGTTGTTTGCCAATTCCCACAGTGAAACGTCCCACAAATAAGTGTCTCACAGCGCAGCGTTTCACTTTAATAAGGTTGAACAAGTAGCTGTCCGACACTGTTAAAGCTTTATGAAATAATAGATGCCAATAATATTTGTTTCATCGGACAGCTAACGAGAGACCTCTATTCTCCGCACAAGGCTCGTTCCCTCTGAGTTTATTCAAAGGCAGTAATTATCAGAGACCGCGGAGGAGAATAAGGTTGAACAAGTAGCTGTCCGACATGGTAAAAGCTTTGAAGTTACACGTAAGTTTTTATTTATTGTTTTTGTTGTGTAACATTGACATATAATACTCATATTACTAAAATATAGCCTATTAATTAATAATAGAGGAAGTAACGAGCAATGATTGAACTTAACGGCAGTAATTTAACTATAGAAAAAGTATTCCGTATTGCAGCAGAAAATGAAAAGGTATCTGTTTCTCCAGAAGCTATGAAGCGCGTTAAAGCTTCTAGAGAAATTGTTGAAGAAATAATCAACGAAAATCGTGTTGTTTATGGTATTACCACAGGTTTTGGTCACTTATGCAACACTCGTATAGAACGCAAAGACCTTGAAAGACTTCAAACCAATCTCATTAGAAGCCATGCTACAGGTGTCGGTGAACCTTATTCAAAAGAAGCTGTTCGTGCTGCTATTACTGTTCGTATTAATTCTTTATTACACGGTGTCAGCGGTGTCAGACCTGAATTAGTTGACGCTTTGGTTGCTCTTTTAAATAGCGGCGTTACTCCGTATGTTCCACAACAAGGCTCTGTAGGCTGTTCAGGCGATTTAGCCCCTCTCTCTCATATAATGCTGGTTTTAATGGGTGAAGGCGAAGTTTTAGCGGAAGACGGTCATACTAGACTTCCAGCTTTGGCTGAAATAGAAAAGGCTGGCTTAAAGCCAATAACACTTCAGGCCAAAGAAGGACTAGCTCTCATTAATGGCACAGCAGTAATGGCCGGTGTTACTTCTCTAGCCCTGTATCGTGCAATGCACATTTCAAAATCTGCTGATATTATAGCAACCATGACTCTTGAAATGTCGAAAGGTTCAACAAAGCCATTCGACCCGGAATTTATAGCTTTAAGACCTTATCCAGGTATGGCGCAGGTTGCTCAGAATGTTCTAGCCTGCATCGAAGACTCTGAAATAAGAAAAAGCCACGCAGGCTGCTCAAAAGTTCAAGATGCTTACTCTCTGCGCTGCATTCCACAGGTTCACGGCGCAACAAGAGAAAACCTCAATCACCTTGTAGACCAGCTAACAATAGAAATCAACTCTGTTACAGATAATCCAATAATCTTGAGCAAAGACAAAGTTATTTCAGGCGGTCATTTCCACGGTCAGCCAATTGCTTATATTGCAGACTTTTTGGGAATAATCATGTCAGAACTTGCTGATATCAGCGAAAGACGCATAGACAGACTTCTGAATCCATTAATCAATGAAATGAAGCCCTTCTTAACAGTTGACCCTGGCGTTAACTCTGGCTTAATGATTATTCAATATACCGCAGCTGCTCTGGTAAGTGAAAACAAAGTTCTTGCTCACCCAGCTTCAGTAGACTCTATCCCGACTTCAGCCTATCAAGAAGACCACGTCAGCATGGGCAGTATTGCTTCTCGCAAAGCTGGCAAAATCATTGAACACACAGCTCAAGTTCTAGCAATAGAATGGTTAAGTGCTTCTCAGGCATACGAATTCTTGAGACCTCTGAAAATGGGCAAAGGCACCAATGCCGCCTACAACCTACTTAGAGAAAAAGTTCCAGCTCTTCAGGAAGACCGTATATTAGCACCTGATTTGCGTATTGCCAGAGACTTGCTCTGGAACGACAAACTCTTCGACTATGTAGGCCAGTTTGTTAAGTTAGTATAACTATCTGGCTAAAACTACGAACTTACGAGGCTCACCCAATGACTAAAGAAAACAAAAAATCTGCAGATTTTATTCTTCATAACCTTGATTCCGCTGTAATTTACCCCAATCCATATCGTGGCAAAGGCACAAAAGTCGGTTGGGAAACAAAAGAATTAAAGCATGTTTCCATAGCTTCTAAAAATGGTAAAATAGTCTGGATAGGCAATTCTGCTGACTTGAATGAAAATGTAAACATTGAATCTGACACTTGTTTTTATAATGGTGAAGGCTTATTGGCAGTTCCTGGCTTTGTCGATTCTCATACTCATTTATTATATGCCGGAAATCGTGCAGATGAGTTTGAAATGCGTGTTCAAGGGAAAACTTACTTAGAAATAATGGGAGCTGGCGGTGGTATTCTTAACACTACTAACGCAGTCAGAAACCTTTCTGAAGAAGAACTTTTTGCAGAAACCTCTCATCGTCTTGATATGGCTATGGATTCAGGTGTAACCACCATAGAAATAAAAACCGGTTACGGCTTGGATTTGAAGAATGAGCTTAAAATGCTTAGAGTCATTGATATGCTCAAAGAAGAATACCCATTAAGAATAATTACAACCTTTATGGGTGCCCATGCTATTCCAACCGACAGAGTAAATGATTCTGATTCCTTTGTAGACGAAATCTGTCAAGAATGGATACCAGCAGTTGCCGAAACTAAATCTGCAGTATTCAACGATGTTTTCACAGAAAAAAAGGCTTTTTCTGTTGAACAGTCTAGGAAAATTTTGAACGCTGGTTTGAAATACGGCTTAAAGCCAAAAATTCACGCTGATGAAGTAAATGTGCTTGGTGGAGTTGATCTAGCGGTTGAAGTAGGTGCTGTTAGCGCAGATCACTTACTTATGACAGGCGATGAAGGCATTAAAAAGCTTATCGGCAGCGGTGTTATCCCTACTGTTCTTCCTGGCACTTCAACTTATTTGATGGAAAGCCATCATGCACCTGCTAGAAAAATGATTGAAGCAGGGCTTCCTGTTGCAATAGCATCAGACCATAACCCTGGAAGCTGCCAATTCTTAGGAGCAAACATAATTCAGTCTATGGCAATGCTTCAGCTTAGAATGAGTGCTTCTGAAAGTCTGATTGCAGGAACCTTGCACGCAGCCCATGCTCTTGATCTTGGGAATGAAATAGGTGCTATAGAAGTAGGCAGAAACATGGATATTGCCCTTTTCGAGCTCGATTCATTCAAGCAGATTGGCTATCACATTGGACAGAATTTTCTATACGACCTTATTATTGGTGGGGAGTCAATTTATAAAGACTAAGGAAACTGAAAACGGAAAGTTGAAAACTGAAAACTGAGAGGAGAAATTGCCCTAAAGCCTCTCCTTGAGGAGAGGTGGCTGCTGAAAGCAGCCGGAGTGGTGACCTAACCAGAGTGAAACTCAGTTTAAGGGTATAGGGAGAAAAGAGAAATGAGAGCTTAGAGCGATAGAGCGTAGAGCGGAGGGGTTTGTCCTTAGTCGGTTGTCTTTTGTCCTAACTAGCTTTTTAGGCTAATTATGTTTTAACGACTAACCTTTTTAGAGAGGTAAGGAGATAAAAAAGGAGAGACAAAAGAGGTCTACACATTTGTCATAAAAAGTAGAGAGTTTAAAGACCCCTTTCGGCACTTCGTGCCACTTCCCCCACCTACGTGGGGGCAGATCTTCTTAATACATCTCCAAAATCATGAAAAAATTACAAATATATTTTCTAATATTAGGCATATTCTTTATTATCTTTGTTTTTGCTATGGCAATATGCCAGGAATATATGAAAGATTTGGATAATTTGCCAACTATCGTTGGAATTTGCTTTCTTTTCCTTTTTGCTTTTCTAATTCTTTATTTAGAAACAAGAGACACTTTCCGCAAAAAAGAAATCAAAGAATACTGCGAAAAGAACGGATTAGAGTATCTGGATTCTGTAGATTCTTTGCCTGAAATTGCTGATTTCAACATACTTCATAAGGGGTATGAAGGCAAAAATGAATATCATGCAATAATGCGAGGGCAAAGAGAAGATGTTTACTTTACGTTATTAGATTACAGCTATGTTGCGTCCTGCGGAAATAATGATGGGGTTTTCAATGTATCACTTTGCATTTTATCAAAAGCTGATATGCAATTTCCGGATATGATACTTGATGAAAAAGTGCCTTTTTTGGCAGGAACACTAGATCAAGCTTTAATGGCACAAAGCGGAAAGAATATTGTCAAAAGCCTTGGAGATAGTACTTTTGAGAACAAGTTTTCTTTGGTAAGCGCAGATGCAAAAGCAGTAAGAGAATATTTTAAATCTGGTGTAATAGAAGCTTTTTTGAAGAATTATATCAAAGGCTGTCGTTATGATGCTTGTGATGATACCATTACAATAGCTCATTTAAACTTTTTACAATATGGTTTAAAAAAAAGATTAGAAATGCTTAAAAAAGGTGTTGAGTTAATAACTGAAATAGATAGAGCCCGAAAAGCAATTTTAGGCTGAGACAGATAGTTGTTATTGATTTTTTATAGCAGCTTTAAAGCTAGTTAAAAAAGATAATTCGACAGTAGAATGATAATATAGTAAAATATTCAACAGCTAGAACAATTCTTTAATCTCTAGCTTCTTTAATTTAAGCTCTAAAAATGGATTGCCACAGTTTCTACGAAACCTCGCAATGACGACAGTTAAATGATTATTGTTCTTAAATCAGATTTATCAGAAGAAAAACTTCATCGCCTTGCCGAAAGAATTGAGTCAAATGGCTTTTATACAAGGCCTGTTTCTCAATACAGTAAATTATTGCTTTCTGTTGATGGCCCTAATACAGAAAAAATAGCTAAAGAAGTAACAAAATGGCAAGATGTTGAAGAAGTCATAGATGGTCATTTTCCATATTATCTAGCTTCTAGAAAATGTATCAAAACCAACTCCGTTATTAAAATTGGAAAAGGCGATAATCAGGTTGCTTTTGGCGGAAAAGAAATCCCCTTAATTGCTGGTCCCTGTGCAATAGAAACAGCTGAAACAGCTTTGGCTATTGCTGAAAAAGTTAAAGAAGCCGGCATTAAAGTTTTCAGAGGAATGCTGTTTAAACCCCGTTCATCTCCATATTCTTTTCAAGGAATAGGCAAAAATGGTCTTGAAATATTAGATGAAATAAAAAGAAGAACAGGTCTCTTGATTGTTACAGAAGTCAGAGAATCTAGCGAAGCAGATTTGGTTTCTGATCACGTTGATGTTTTCCAAATAGGAACACGCAATATGAGCAATTTTCAGTTACTAAAGCATGTTGGCCAAACAAATAAACCTGTTATTCTTAAAAGAGGCATGGGTTCAAACATAGTAGAATTACTTTGTGCAGCAGAATACATTCTTTCTTACGGCAACCCTAATGTAATTCTTTGTGAACGTGGCATTAGAACTTTTGAGCAATATACACGTTTTGGACTTGATATAGCCGCTATTCCTTCTGTCAAAGAACTTTCTCATCTGCCTATTATAATAGACCCAAGTCATTCATCAGGAAAAAGCAGTCTGGTTTCTGCTTTAACTATGGCTGGTATTGCTGCTGGTGCAGATGGGGTCATAATGGAAGTTCACGACAATCCAGAAAAGGCTTTTTCTGATGGAACAGAATCTATAACCCCATCGCAACTAAAAGAACTTATTAAATTGGGCAAAAAAGTCGCTTCTGCAGTAGATAGAAGGATATAAATATTTTATTTATTCCTCATCATTATTATCAAAATTCAAAGGAACTGACATTGTTTGATTATCTATTCCTTCTTCATCGTTTACTATTTTCAATTCTCCTCTTTCTTCTGCCAATTTCATTTCAGTATCACAATTTTCAACCTTTTTAAGAAAATCTACATGATCTCTTACTAATGCAAAATATTCTCCTTGGGTTAATTCTCCTTCTTCTGCATTTTCTAAGTCAGATATCAAACGATCAATATCGCTAAGTAAACTAGTGTTATCAATTATATCGTCACCCATTGTTTTCTGATTATTTTCTATAGTTATTCGTAATGTTTTTAATCCGTTTATTCTGCCTTTTAAATCACGTATTTGCCCTTTGTCCGCAAGCATTTCAGCTTCATCACCAGATAAACTAACATCATCTATGTCTATTTGTCCATTATCTTCGTCATCGTCACCAGCTAACAGGGTGTTATCAGTAAATATTATAAAACCAAATAGAAAAGCCAAAATAAATAGATGGAATAATTTTTTTCCCATATAAAAAACTCCTTCTAATATCTTTTAATAAGATAAACTATTATAACATCTCTTTGTTAATTATATAACTGTGATATAATATTTTAATACTTATAAAAATATTTTCAAGGTTATGGATTCATTATGAAATGTTTGGCTATAATAACCGCTCGCGGTGGTTCTAAACGTATCCCTAGAAAGAATATTCGTAATTTTCTAGGGAAACCTATAATAGCTTATTCCATTGAATCAGCCATCAAAAGCAATGTATTTGATGAAGTGATGGTATCTACTGACGATGATGAAATAGCTGAAATTGCCAGGAAATATGGAGCAAAAGTTCCTTTTAAAAGAAGTGTTGAAACCTCAAACGATACAGCAACAACAACAGATGTGATTATAGAAGTTTTAAATGAATATAAAAAACGTGGAATTATATTTGATTATGCTTGTTGCATATACCCTACGGCTCCATTTATTACTGTAGAAAGCCTGAAATCTGGCCTTGATAAAATGCTAGAAACCTCAACAGAAGCCGCAATTCCTGTAGTAAAATACTCTTACCCTATTCAAAGAGCTCTAGAAATTGATTCTGAAGGTAAACTCTCCATGCTTTATCCAGAACATTCCAGAAGCCGCTCTCAGGATTTGCGCTCTTGCTTCCACGATGCAGGTCAGTTTTACTGGTTCAAAGTTTCTGCCATCAAGCCAGATATGGAACTTCTTAAAATGAAAGCAAGTCCTATTGTCATTCCAGAAACCCAAGTCCAAGATATAGACACAGAAGAAGACTGGTCTATAGCAGAAATGAAGTATAAAATGACGGTTAAAGAGCAAAAAAATAGAAATAAGGATAAAATATGAACTTGCCTTTTGATGTATTTACCTTTTGTAGAGATTCTTTACTAATGATACTTGCTTGGTTTTTACTAGCAATCTCTTATTTTTCATGGGGACGTTTCTTTTCTAAAATACTAAATATAAATATTTCTGGGAATAAAGGTTTAATCAAAAATATTTGGTTAGGCTGGACTTTTTCAATATTCTTTTTCTCTATTTACCATTTATTTTTACCCATAAATTTAACAGCAAGCATAGTTTTTTTCATTCCAGCAATAATATTCTTTCTTATTAAATACAGTATAAAACTGCCATATTTTTTAAAGTCTATTGGCTGGTTAAAACTAACCGCTATTATTTTTACAATATTTGCTGCATCTGCAGTATCTATCCAGCTTCCACTTAATTTTGACACTGGTTATTATCATTTAAATTCTATCAGATGGGCAAATGAATGTCACATTGTCAAAGGAATAGGAAATTTACATGATAGACTTGGTTTTAATCAATTATATTTCTTGTATGCAGCTTCTTTAAATTTTCATCCTTTTCTTAATGATTATGCTTTTCATGCAGCAAATGGATTTTTATACGCAATATATGCTGTAGGAATGATTCTAGGCGGAACATTTATTGATTTACTTTTGCTTTGCTTATTTTTCTTTATTCCGATGCCTTACTACTGGATAAATAACCCCACTCCTGATATAGCGTCAACGTTAATTCAAATCGTTGTTTTCAAATATTTGCTTGAAGTATTTTTTTATAATAGCAATTCAAAAGAAAGAAGCAGTTACATTGCCTTTGCTGCTGTTTTATCTGCTTTTATGGTATGTATAAAATTAAGCAATGCTATTCTCGCATTAGGCTTTGGAATTACTACCTTCTTGTTTACTAAAAAATTTACTTTTGAACAATTTGAAAAAAAGATTATTCAACGATCTTTTGTTTTTATAGTAATCCTTTTCACAATATGGATAATTAGAGGATATATCCAAACGGGATATCTTGCTTATCCATCCTCTATTGGAAAAATTAATTTTGCCTGGACAGTTCCTGATAGAATAGCTCTTAATCAAAGAAACTCTATTTATGCTTCTGCAAGAACTTGCGGACAAAGCTTTGATATAAACGAACCAATGGTAAAAAACAACGAATGGTTTGAATTTTGGTTTAAATGGAATTTTATTGATACTAATCGTTTTTTTATTGAAAAAGACTTATTAAATTATATTAAAGATGCTGTTTTACTCATAGTTTTCCCCATGACAGAATTTATGTGGGGAACAGGATCTTTAACCATGTTTATTACTTCAATTATCCTTTTTATTGTTTGGCTTGCTACTTATTTTAAAAATAAAGAATTGCTAAACCAAAGTTATATTCTGCTAAGTTTACTTATAATAGAATTTCTTTCTATCGTTATTTGGTTTATTACTGTTCCAGATTTCAGATTTGCAAATGGAATGTTTATATTGCTGTTCGTTACAAGTATTCTTATGACAAAAGCAGCTTACCCTAAATTACAAATAAACAAAAAAATAAAAACATTCATGATGTTTTATTCTGTATTGATTTTTATTTGGTGTTTCAGCATAAGCTATTCCATGGGTGAATTTGGTTTTTGCGGAATGATAACATTGAAAAAACTTCCGATGAAAACATTTGTAACAAATTCTGGCTTAAAACTTCTGGTTCCTGCTCAAGGAAAGCAACCTTGGGATTCAGATTTACCAGCAACACCTGAGCCCGAAAAAAACTTAGTTTTATTTAGTTCCACAATCAATGATGGCTTTTATATCAATGAGTAGTTTTGAGGAAAGAAATATGATAAATATTAAACGTAATATCTTATTAAATCCCGGCCCTGCTACCACTACTGATAGCGTAAAATTTGCTCAGCTTATACCAGATATTTGCCCTAGAGAAAAAGAATTTGTTGATCTAATGAAGGAATTAAGGCTGGGTTTGTTAAAAATTGTTCATGCAGATCATAAAAAATATACGTCTGTACTCTTTTGTGGTTCTGGAACATTAAACATTGATGTCTGTTTAAATTCTCTATTACCCGAAAACAAGAAAGTATTGGTAATTAATAATGGAGCATATAGTTCTCGTGCAGTTGAAATATGTGAATATTATGGATTGCCACATATTAATTTGCAATTTCCACTCAACGAGATTCCTGATTTGAAATTGGTTGAAGATACTTTAAAAAATAATCCAGATATTGAATTGGTTTATACTACTCATAATGAAACAGGAACTGGTATTTTGAATCCCATTAGAGAAATTGGGGCTTTAGCACACCAATATAGATGTACTTTTATAGTAGATACTACTTCTACTCTTGCAATGAGACCAATAGATGTTGAAAAAGATAATATAGATTTTTGCATGGCATCTGCCCAAAAAGGCATACAAGCTATGGCTGGTTTATCTTTTATTATTGGTAAAGAAGAAATTATTAAGCAATCTAGAAACTATCCTAAACGTTCATATTATTGTAACCTATATTTACAATATGATTATTTTGAAAAGACTGGTCAAATGCATTTTACGCCACCAGTTCAAACTGTTTATGCTGCTATACAAGGATTGAAAGAATATTTTAAAGAAGGTGAAGTAGCTAAATGGCAGAGACATACAAGAGTATTTAATGCTATTCATAAAGGTTTGGAAGAATTAGGATTTAAAGACTATATAAAAAGAGAATTACAGACAGGGTTAGTCGTTTCTGTTCTGTATCCTGATGATAAAAACTGGAATTTTGAAAAAATACACGATTATTGTTATGAAAGAGGATATACAATATATCCAGGGAAAATATCTTCAACTAATACATTTAGGCTTTGCGCATTAGGAGCCATAGATGAAGATGATATTAAAAATTTCTTTATTGTGTTGAAAGAGGCTTTGAATACTTATAACATTACTATCCCTGTGTGTTATAACAAGGAGAACTCTAAATGAAAACAGTTTATGCTTGTTTTTGTACTGATGTTATACATGACGGTCATTTAAACATTATTAATCATGCAAAAAAATATGGGAAAGTTATAGTTGGCGTTTTATCTGACAGAGCAATGATTCGTTATAATAAATTTCCCACAATAACTTTTGAGGAAAGAATAAAACTTGTTCAAAATTTAGAAGATGTTGATGAAGTTGTTGTTCAAAATAACATAATGTATGATGAAGTTTTTCAAAATATAAAGCCTGATTATATAATTCATGGAGATAACTGGAAAACTGGTGCTGAACAAGCTATAAGGAATAATGTTATAGGTTTATTGAAGCAATTTGGTGGGGAACTTATTGAAGTTCCTTATACCTATAGTGAAAAAACAAAACTAATAGATAATAAAATTAGAGAAAAACGTGCAATGCCTGAATATAGAAGAAAGGCATTAAGACAGTTATTAAAAATTCGTGGTTTGGTAAAAGCTATTGAAGTTCATAGTGGTTTAACTGGTCTTATAGCAGAAAAAACTGTAATAGAAAATAATGGAGAATTCGATCAATTTGATGCTATGTGGATTTCTTCTCTATGTGATTCTACAGCAAAAGGGAAACCCGATATTGAATTGGTTGATTTAACTTCTAGAATAAATACAATATCCGAAGTGATGGAAGTTACGACAAAACCAATTATTTTTGATTGTGATACTGGTGGATTAGTCGAACATTTTGTTTATACTGTTAGAACCCTAGAAAGAATAGGGGTTTCTGCTGTTATAATTGAAGATAAAGTAGGTTTGAAAAAAAATTCTTTATTTGGAACAGATGTTGAACAAACTCAAGACACAATTGAACATTTTTGCGAAAAGATTAAAGGAGGTAAGAAAGTTCAATTATCAGATGATTTTATGATTATTGCACGAATAGAATCACTAATTCTTGAGCAAGGTATGGAAGATGCTCTTAAAAGAGCCCATGCTTTTGTAAAAGCTGGTGCGGATGGAATAATGATTCATAGTAGAAAAAAAGACCCTTCTGAAATATTGAATTTTTGTGACTTATTTAGAAAAGATAATAAAAAGACACCTATTGTGGTTGTTCCAACTTCGTTTAATACCATTACAGAAAAAGAATTGCATGAACATGGGGTAAATATAGTTATATATGCTAATCAACTGACAAGAGCAGCATTTCCTGCAATGGAAAGTGTGGCAAAAGATATTCTGAAATATCACAGAGCCAAAGAAGTTGACAATAGACTAATGCCAATAAAAGATATAATTACTTTAATAGACAAAATATAAAAACAGAGAGTAAAAAAATGACAATTGCAATTTTAATGGCTTCAGGTTTAGGTGTTAGAATGCACCCATTAACAGAAAAAACACCTAAGCCTTTAATAAAAGTTGGCAATAAACCTATGATAGAAAGCATTATAGATGCTTTGGAAGAACGTAGGATTGATAACATATATGTTGTTGTTGGATATTTGGCTGAACAGTTTAATTATTTAACTAACAAATATAAGAATCTTTACTTGGTTTATAATCCTGATTTCAAATCAGTTAACAACATTTCTTCTATTTATTATGCAAAAGAATATTTAGAAAAGGATGATTGTTATATTTGTGAATCAGATTTATATCTTTCAGATTCAAGAATTTTAAAACAGGAATTAAACGACTCTTGTTATTATGGGAAAATGGTAAAAGGCTATTCTGATGATTGGTTGTTTGAGTTAAATGATTCTGGCTATATTAAAAGAGTTGGTAAAATAGGGAGTGACAAATATAATATGGTCGGTATATCTTATTTTACCCAAAAAGATGCAACTATTCTAGCTAAGGCTATAGATAAAGCTTATGGACAACCAGGATATGAATCTATGTTCTGGGATGATGTTGTTAATATGAATCTAGACAAGTTGAAGTTGAAGATTTTTCCTGTTTATGATAAACAGATTATTGAAATAGATACAGTAGAAGAACTAAATAAGGTTAATCAAGAAGTTAACAATGGAAGCAGATAAATTCATAAAGATATTGGAATCGGACTTTTTTACTGGAGTTCCAGATTCTCAACTTAAAGCACTATGCAATTGTTTAATTGATAAATACGGCATTGACAAGAATCATCATATTATTGCTGCTAATGAGGGGAATTCTGTAGGAATAGCAGCAGGCTACCATCTTGCTACAGGTAAAATTCCTGTTGTTTATATGCAGAATAGTGGAGAAGGTAATGTAGTTAATCCGGTAGCATCTTTATTAAACAAAGATGTATATGCTATTCCTGAAATATTTATTATAGGTTGGCGTGGTGAACCTAATGTTCATGATGAGCCTCAACATTTTTTTCAAGGCAAAATAACTTTAAAACTTCTTGATGATATAGATATAGACTATTATGTGTTAACCCCGGAAACGACTGAAGAAGATCTTTTAAATCAGATGATAAAATTCAAAACAAACTTAGAACAAGGTAAATCCGTCGCTTTTGTTGTAAAAAAAGGGGCTTTAACTTATAGTAAAAATATCGTTTATAAAAACAATAACACTATAACTAGAGAAGAAGCCATTAGACAGATTGTTGATTCTGCAAAAAATGATTTAATTGTTTCAACCACAGGTAAAGCCAGTCGAGAACTTTTCGAAATCAGGGAACAAAAAAAACAAAGCCATAAATATGACTTTTTAACAGTTGGCTCTATGGGGCATTGCTCATCCATAGCTCTTGGAATAGCTATAAATAAACCCGATACTAGAGTTTGGTGTATTGATGGTGATGGTTCTATTTTAATGCATATGGGAGCAATGGCTGTTATTGGACAAAATAAACCAGATAACTTCATTCATATTATGATCAATAACTATGCTCATGAAACCGTCGGTGGGATGCCTACTGTTGCAGAACATATTGATTTTAAAAATATCGCGTTAGCTTGTGGATACAAATATGCTACTATAGTTAACAATTATGAAGAACTAAACAAAGAATTAAATTACGCAAAAAACAATAGAGAGTTATCTTTTATAGAAATTAAATGCCAGTTAGGTTCTAGAATAGATTTAGGCAGACCAACTAAAAGTCCGTTAGAAAATAAGAATCAGTTTATGAAGTTATTTATTTGAGAGAAAAATATTATGAAAATTATAGTATTAATTATATTTTTGTTTTTCTTGGCAAAACCAGTATATGCTTATGTTGATCCAGGAACAGGAACAATGCTTTTTTCAATTGTATTGGGAATATGCAGTGTTTTCTTCTTTATTGTATTTTCTTTATGGGAAAAATTTAAATTATACTTTTTTAAAGATAAGGCTTCAGCAAAGAACGTCAATCCGATTGTAATCTATACAGAAGACAAAAGATATTACCATGTTTTTAATGATATTATAAATGAATTCGAGAACAGGCAATGCCCTGTTATGGTATATGTATCTACAGAAGATGACCCTTTCTTACAAAGAGATTATAAATTCGTTAAAGTAGAAAATATAGGCCAAGGTTATAAAGCCTATTCAAAACTGGCATTTATGTCTGCCGATGTTTGCCTAATGACAACTCCTGGATTAGATGTTTTTCATTTAAAAAGATCAAAACTAGTTAAGCATTATTCTCATATTTTTCATTGTCTTGACGAAGGAACAACTTATAGATTATTTGGATTGGATTACTATGACTCAGTACTTTTAAATTTTGATAAATCAAAAGATTATATAAGAGAATTGGAAAAGAAAAGAAACCTTCCCCCAAAAGAACTAGTTGTAATTGGTTCTCCTTTTATGGATTCCATGGCTAAATCTTTACCCAAGGCAGTAAAAAAATCAGAAAAAACTACAGTTTTGCTAGCTCCTTCATGGGGAAACAGTGCTATATTAGCTAATTATGGAGATAAACTTATTGAAAAACTTGCTAAGACAAATTTTATAACTATAGTTAGACCACACCCTCAGAGTTTAATATCTGAAAAAAAGCTTATAGAAAAATTACAAAATCAATTCGCAAAATATGACAATATTCAATGGGATTTATCAAACAACAATCTGCTAGCTATGGCTTCTGCTGACATTTTGATAACTGATTTTTCAAGTATTATTTATGAATTTCTATTTCTTTTCAATAAGCCATGTATTTATTCTCTTAGCTCTTATAATAGAGAAATATATGATTTAAGTGATTTAGATTCTGGTAAAACCTATAGAGACAGTATTTTAGATAAGCTGGGTAAAGAATTAACTCTTGATAATATAGACAACATAGAAGAAATGATTAATTCTTTAGCTGTATCCAAGGATTTTTCTAGCGATATTATTAAGATAAAAAATGAAATTTGGCAAGAACAGAATAATGGAGCAAAGAATGTTGTGGATTTCTTAATAAAGAAACAGAGGGAGATTTCTAATTGTCAATAATATTATATAATATTATTATTTCTCCTTTAGAATATTTAATAGAAATATTATTTACTATTTTTTTTCAAATTATAGAATTTGACATAATTAGTTCAATCTTTTTTATTAGTTTTTTTATATCTTTAATGTGCTTACCTTTCTATTGTAGAGCAGATAAAATTCGGAAAGAAGAAGAAGATATTTTTTTTAAAATTAAGCCAAATGTAGATAAGATAAAGAAAAATTTCAAAGGCGATGAACAGTTCTTTTTATTGCAAACCTTATATCGTCAGCATGGTTATAATCCAATTATGGCTTTGAGAAATACTTTCAGCCTATTACTGCAAATTCCTTTTTTTATTGCTGCTTATCATTTTTTTTCAAATTTAGAACTTCTTAACAACTATTCATGGGGCATTTTTAAAGATTTTTCTCAGCCAGATATGCTTCTATGTTTCAATGGAATACATATAAATATTATGCCTATTATTATGACGATAATAAATATTGTATCTTGTGAAATATATTTAAATGGCAAACCCCTAAGTTCTAGAATACAACCTTATTTATTTGCAATGTTATTTTTGATTCTTTTATATAACTCACCCTCGGCTTTAGTTATATATTGGTCTTTTAATAACTTCTTTTATTTACTGAAAAATAAATATATGGATAGCAACCCTAAAATGTTTGCTTATATCCTTCTTGGATTGTGTGTAATTGTGACATGTATGGGGAATTATACTTGGTATGCTGATATAGGAAATAATTATTTAAATCTGTTAAAAATAGTCAGCCCTTTTTTATTTGGTTTTATAATTTTTATATTTCGTAATCATATAAAAAAGCATTTAAACTTTTTTAATAATTACTCAAATAAATTGTTAATTTTTGTAATGTCTCTTAGTGCAATAGGATTAATTCTTCTGCAAGGTATCATTATTCCAGTAGGATTATTAACAAGCGATTTGCCATCTTTTGCAATACAATTTGATAACTTGAATTATATTACAAAAATTATTACAGAAAATATCTATTCTTATATTGGCTTGTATCTTTTCTGGGGGATTATTCTGTTTTATTTTACCCCGGAAGAATATCGTATTTATTATGTGATTACATATTTTTCAGTATATGTATGTTCAATAATTAATTACCTGAACCTAGGAAAGGAATTAGGTTCAATAAGCCCAGATTTGATATTTGATATCAGTGATTCTGTTCAAAGATGTTTTGGAAGCTTATCCGTTCAGATTCCAAATTTACTATTTTTACTCTTTGTAATAACTATTCTTTTTTACATATTTAGAAAAAAAAAGACAAAACAAACAATAACTATTCTTTTAGCCATTTTCGCATCTGAACTAGTTGTTTCTGGAATAAACATATATAAATACGTAAATGGTATCAACTATATCAATAAAACTAAATTTAATAACAGCTTAATAGATACTTTTTCTAAAAAATTAGAATTGTCTAATTCAGGTAAAAATGTTTTAGTTATTTTTCTAGATAGATTTGCCGCTGGCTTTTTACCAATGATATTTGATGAAAAACCCGAATTAAAGGAAAAGTTTCCAGGCTTTGTTTATTTTCCAAATACAGTATCTTTCTATGGGGCCACTTGTCTTGGTTATCCACCTCTTGTGGGCGGCTATGAATATACTCCCTTCGTTTTAGATAAAGACAAAAGAAGTTTTACAGATAAATGGTTAGAAGCTAATTTAATGCTCCCTACTCTATTTAAAAATAATAATTTTTCTTCTACTGTTGTTGAGCCAATCATTTATTTTGATAATTCTTTGAATTCCAAAAAAGAAGAATCTTTTGGCAGCAGTTATACTTCCAGGGGATTAAAGTATATTAAATTGTCTGGAAGATATAACACTAAATTCCAGCAGGATTCTTCCAATGATTATAAAGCTATAAGACAGATTCAAAAGAAGATTTATTTATACTCATATTTTTGTACTGTTCCCAACATTTTAAAAAATCTTGTATATAATAATGGATTCTATTTACTAGCAAGATCTAACGGGAATAAAGACAGCTTTTTTGCAGAAAAAACCTTTATTGAAGCTTATGCTTCTTTATCCTATATGAAAGATATCACCAAAATTACTTCAGAAAAAAATACTTTTACACTTATCAACAATGATTTGCCTCATAATATGTTTTACCTTCAGTATCCAAATTATGAATACGTAAATAAAGTGACAAATACAGGTATTAATAAATTTAAAGATGAGAATAGCTTTAAAGCTTACCACACAGCAATGGCAGCTGTTATTCTGACAGGAAAATACTTAGACTATCTTAGACAGAATAATGTATATGATAATAGCAGAATCATAATTGTTTCAGACCATGGAAATAGGTATTTAACCTTACCTCATTATAGTGAATTTCAAAATAAAAATATTACCCCATATAATCCCCTGCTTTTGGTGAAAGATTTCAATCAAAAATCTGAACTTAGTATAGATAATTCTTTTATGACAAATGCAGATACTCCTTGCATAGCAACAAAAGATTTAATAGAAAATGCAGCAAATCCATTTACGGGTAAAATATTAACTTCTGACGGAAAATCAAATGGTGTAGATATTTATATGAATTTATTCTATTGGAATCCATCAGATTATACATCAAATAGAGTAATTATAGATAAACATCCAATAATAAAGCATGTCAGTGGCGATATATTCAATGAATCTAACTGGAAAAAAGTGATTCTTCCCAAAACAAGATAAAGCTAAGTTTTATAGGATATCAAAAGGTAATTAACAGTGACGACAGTATTATACAACTTCATCATTTCTCCACTAGAATATATAATCGAAAATTTATTTTCATTACTTTTCTATGTCTTTGAATTTAATATAGGATTTGCGATAATTGCTATCAGTTTTATTGTATCTTTGCTATGTTTACCTTTTTACTGTAGAGCAGATAAAATTCGTAAAGAAGAAGATGAAAAATACTCTAAAATAAAACCTTATGTAGAAAAGATAAAGAAAAATTTTAAAGGCGATGAACAATTCTTTTTACTTCAAACTCTCTATCGCCAACACAATTATAACCCAATTATGGCTTTGAGAAATTCCTTCAGTCTATTGCTTCAAATACCATTTTTTATTGCTGCTTTCCATTTCTTTTCAAATTTAGAGTTGCTTAAGGGTTATAGTTGTTTTATTTTGAAAGATTTGTCAGAACCAGATATGCTTTTAAATATATGCGGCTTAAATATCAATGGATTACCTATTTTAATGACATTAATAAATATATTCTCTTGCGAAATATATTTAAAAACAAATGGATTCAAAGAACGTATCCAGCCGTATACTTTTGCTTTCATTTTCCTAATACTATTATATGATTCTCCATCAGCTCTCGTTCTGTATTGGACAAACAACAACTTTTTATATTTATTAAAGAATAAATATATGGATTCTAACCCTAAAAAATTTGGTTGGATAATGTTTTCCTTCGCGTTAATCGTTTATTGCCTTAATTTAATTGTTAATTACTATCCTGCTTCTAATGATTATTGGCCTTTTATAAGTCTCATACTTTATACAGCTGCGTTTTTAGCAATTATAGTTGCAATAATATACCTGTTATTTAATTATATAAGAAAAGAAATCTTGAATAAAAATGATATATTTATGAATATATCAAACGAGTATATACCAAGAATATTCATATTTAGCTCCTTAGGTTTTGTTATTTTGCAAGGTTTAATAATACCAATCGGTTTATTAAACAGTGATATATCTTCTTTTATAATTTATTACGATATTTCAAAAGACTTTATTAAATCAATTTCAGAAAACCTATTATGCCTTTCTGGATTATATTTGTTTTGGGGAGCAGCTATCTATTTCTTAATAAAAAAGAATTATCGTATATACTACATTATTATTCTTGCTTCTATCTATATCTTTTCTGTTTTTAATTTTATTAGTTTTGGAAATAATATTGGAACAATAAACACTAATTTAATATTTGATAACGATGTTATTATTAAAGAGTATTTTGAGGATTCAATGTCTCAGATACTAAATCTATGCGCATTTATAGCAATAATCACATCTGTTGTATTTATTTTTAAAAAGAATTATATAAAACCTTTTACTTTTATAATATTGACGCTTTTAATAACAGAATCAATTATTTCAACCATTTATATTTTTGAATTTTATGATGGAATCAAAAGAATCAAAAATCTTACCCAAGAAAATGTTATGGGAAAAATTTTTGATAAAATAGAATTATCTAAAACAGGGAAAAATGTAATAATAATATTTCTTGACCGTTTTGTAGGTGCTTTTATTCCTATAATCCTAGAAGAAAAACCTGAATTAAGAAAAATATATACCGGATTTGTATCATATCCTAATACAGTATCCTACTATCATGGCACAGTGTTAGGTTATCCGCCTCTTGTTGGTGGTTATGAATACACACCTTATGCCTTAGATAAAGATGATAGGAATTTCTCTGAGAAATGGCTTGAAGCATCTTTAATGCTCCCAACACTATTTAAAAAAAATAATTATAGCTCTACCGTAGTAGATCCTGTTGGAGATTTTGATCTTAAAATGCGTTTTTATAAAGATGATAATTTCCAAAATATATATAATTCTAGAGGGCTAAATTATATAAAAATGGCAGGAAAGTACAATAAAGAATTCCAAATGATAACAGATGACGAAAATAGAGAAAAATACATTAATCTGGTTAAAAGAAAATTATATGTATATTCTTTCTTTAATATAGCAGCAAAACCTATTAAGGAATATATATACAACGATGGATACTATTTATTATCATTAAAACACAATACCAATTATGAAACAAAAACTTCTTCAGAATTTTATGCTTCTGAATATTCTTTTATCAGCGCATATTCTGCTTTATTATATATAAAGAATATTACAAAGATAATTCCATCAGGCAATACATTTACTCTTATAAACAATGATTTGCCTCATAATATGCACTATCTGCAATATCCAAATTATGAATATACTAAAAATATAACAAATATAGGTTTGGATAAGTTTGGCGATGAAAAAACATTTCAGGCTTATCATACTGCAATGGCTTCTATTCTAATAATAGGCAAATACTTAGAATATCTTAAAGAATCCGGTGTTTATGATAATAGCAGGATTATTATGGTTTCTGACCACGGTAATATCTTTATAAGACTACCGGATTTAACAGATTTTCAAAATTGGAATGCAATACCTTTTAATCCATTATTAATGGTAAAAGACTTTAATCAAAATCATGCTATAAAAATAAATGATACCTTTATGACCAACGCTGATGTCCCTTATATTGCGACAAGAGACATAATTGCCGAAGCAAAAAATCCTTTTACAGGAAAAACTTTATCAATAGATGGAAAATCTAATGGCGCTGATATATATCAAAACACACGTTTTTGGAATGCTTCTCATTTTACTTCAAATCGAGTAATATTAGATAAAAATCCAATAATAAAAAACGTTAAAGGAGATATATTCAACAAATCAAATTGGAAGGATGTCTTTTATAAAAGAGAAGATTAGAATGAAAACAATAAACTACTTTTCATTCCTGGAATTACTAATTCACAATAATTTTTTATGAACCTTTCTATAAACATTAGCAGTTTTATGTTCAGCGTTGCTTTGATTATGCTTTGTTGGCTTTTGCTTGCTATATCTTCCTTTGTTTGGGGCAGATTCTTTTCTAAACTTTTAAAATTAAGAATAACAGGTATTAAAGGAATTACAGCAAAAATCTGGCTTGGTTTTGCTTTCTGTATTTTCTTTTTTTCAATATATCATCTATTTTTACCTATAAATGCTTTTGCAAGCTGCCTATTCTATTTTCCGGGGATAATTTATTTCTTTCTAAAATATACAAAGAAATTGCCTGAATTTATTAAATCAATAGGCAGAAAAAATATTATTGTAATACTTTTAACCCTATTCGCAGCTTCTGCTATAGCAATACAAGTTCCAACCAATTTTGATACTGGTTTGTATCACTTGAATTCAATTAGATGGAACAATGAGTTTCATATCATTAAAGGAATAGGAAATCTTCATTCCAGATTAGGTTTCAATCAGACTTTCTTCCTATACTGCGCTTCATTAAACTTTCATCCATTTCTTAATGGTTACGCTTTTCATGTCAGCAACAGCTTTTTATATGCACTATTCTTTGTTGGTATGATATTAAACGGAACAATAATTGATTTGCTTCTTGTTGCTCTATTTTTCTTTATTCCTATGCCTTACCATTGGATATCAAGCCCAACTCCAGATATGGCCTCTACTTTAATTCAGATTGTCAGTTTCAGATACATCTTAGAAGCATTCCATTATTACCCGCAAAGCAAAGACAGACTTGGTTTTATCTCTTTTGCAGCTATTTTATGTGCCATACTGATTACAATTAAATTAAGCAATATCTTTTATGCTGCAGGTCTTGGAATAGTTACTGCAGCATTTAATTACAAATATAAATTTGAATCCTTTGAAAAGAAACAATTATCTAGGACTTTCATTTTTATCGGTAGCTTTTTCCTCATTTGGTTTATAAGAGGTTACATACAAACAGGCTATCCTCTTTTTCCTTCTTCTATTGGCAAAATTAACTTTCAATGGACTGTTCCAAAAGATTTAGCGAATAAAATGGAAAACAATGTTTATGCGGGTTCAAGAAGCTGCGAAACTACTTTTGATATTAATTCCCCAATTTTAAAAAACTATGCCTGGATATCATTGTGGCTAAAAAGAAACTTTTACGACAAAGAAATCTATGCTGGCGAAAACTGGTTTGATAATTTTGAGATAATCATTACTCTGCTTTTATTCCCTTCTACAGTAAACAACTGGGGAATTGGTTCCATAACACTTTCAACTCTATCATTAGCGTTATTGATAATATGGTTTATATCAGCAATCAAAAATAAAGAGTCATTAAAGAAACCTGATATGCTTTTTTATCTGCTTCTTATTGAAATATGCTCTATAGTTTTCTGGTTTTGCTTAGCTCCATGTCCGAGATTTGCCAACGGATTATTTGTTATACTTTTCACTACGAGTATATTAATATTAAAAACAGCCTATCCAGATTTAACTTTAAATAAAAGACTAAAATCCGTTTTATTATTCTTTTCTTTATTTTTATTTTTATGGAATTTCAATCTGGCATATTCTGCAAAAGAGTTTATTATTGATGGAATCAAGCCATTAGTTCCAATACCGATGAGAACATTTATTACTCATTCCGGCTTAAATATACTAATTCCTCCAAAGGGAGTAGCACAATGTTGGGATTCACCAGTACTTTCAACTATCGAACCCAAAGATAATCTTGCTCTTTTAAACAGCAATATCGAAGATGGTTTTTATCTTATTAATAACTCAAATTAATATTATTTAATATTTTGGCTAGAAAATAAACTCTTTTTAATCAGGATAAGAAATACCTGTAAGAATTACATCAAATTCTCCTGAACGAAGTTCGTTTTTACATTTGCTACATGTATTTGTTCGTTTTCCATTTATAGGATTGCCACATCTAGGGCAGACTCCTTCTATAAGACCTTTTTTAGCAACATTGCAGCCTGCTTTTCTTGAAAAACATAAAATCTCTGTAAAATCTCCATTAGCCTGGCTGCCTTCAATAATATTTTTATTCTCTAAATCTGTTTTATAACGTGTAGCAGAAGCGACAACCTCTATATAAAGATTATTCATATGGTTTTCTACAGCCTTCTTCTTCACAGTAATCTTTTTTACTCTTAAGTCATCAAAACAAATCTGATACTTTTCTGCTTTCATTGCATCCAAAGATATAGATAACTGTTCATATAATTCATCACTAGTAAAAACTGAAGTTTTATCTAATTTGCCGCGGCTGACCTCATTTTTCATTGTTATGAAAGCGACTTTTGCCCGCTTCAACAATAAATCATATTCGCTTTTCGAAGAGGATACCGAATCTGAACTACTGCTTTTCATGCTACTGCCTGTAGGATTACCATTTACAAGATGCAGAACAACACAAGATATAATTATCAATAAAATCCCAGAGCCCAAGGAAGCAAAATCCAATAATTCCAAATCTTTTCTGCCAAAAAGCAGTATGGCCGAATAACCAGTCCAAATAAAAGAAGAGATTACAAACAAATAAGCAAATATGCTTAAAATCATATTTCTTAATGCAATTAAGATTATTATACCTGAGACAACACTTAATCCAACCAAAATTTTATATGTGCTTGAATCTTTAGATATAGGAGAAGAAACATTATTGCCTGTGCTTTGACTAATTATAGCCTTTTCTTCCATTTCTTCGGTTTCTTCAGCACACAAATAAGCTGGCATAATCAAGGTAAAACAAAATGATAACAATATAGCTATTATATGTAATTTTCGATAATTAGTCATTTTACTTCTCTGATTCCAAATGGTTTAATCATAAAAATATAAAGATATTTATAGAAGTCAACCCAATTGGTATGAATTGACAGTAGCAAGGATGTATTTGTGATATAATTATTTTTGCTGTATTAAGTCATTTATAGGATGCTATATTTTGAACATAATGATTCTTTTTGCCATATCAGGAATCTTTGCTCTTTGGTTTGGATTCTTTGCTTTTGATAATTTAAAAATGCTGGAATTCTACAAAGATTATGTTTTTTGGTTTCTGACTATAAATATTATTTTATGGATTATCTCAGTATTAAGAGTTTATTCCTCTGATTCTAACAGCCCAAAAGAGTCTATCAACAAAGCAAAAACCTTTCTTTATAATCATCGAATTGCTATAATAGTAGCATTCCTCTTAATGACAGTTTCAACATACTTTTGCAAACCAGAATTTCGCATTTTTGCCGATGAGATTAATTTGCTTTCAGATTCCCAAAATCTATATGAAGCCCAGGAATGCTACACTACTCACTCTGTGCTTGAATACTCAAATGGAAGCAAAATAATTCTTGCTGCTGTTTTAGATAAAAGACCAGCCCTTTTCCCATATTTAATATCTATAATTCACTTTTTAACAGGATACCGGCCCGAAAATGCATTCATATTAAACTTTTTATCTGGTTTTTTATCGCTAATCCTGCTTTATTATCTTATTCAACTATTCTGGGGTAAATACTGGGGAATCAGCGGAATAATATTTTTAGCATCATATCCATTATTTATCAGATACACAAATTCTGGCGGGTTCGAAATATTTAATATGCTTTGTTCTCTTATATTCTTTATTTGTTTATATAATTTTATAAAAAATCCTGACGCAACAAGGTCTGAAACTTTATTACTCTTTGTTCCTCTCTTGGCTCAAAGCCGTTACGAATCCGTTCTGGCTCTATTTATAGCCTTACCACTAGTGTTCTTGGTCCTACCTAGAAAAGAATATTCAAAACTTAGTTATAATTTTATAATCTTCCCTCTATTATTAGTAGCTCCTGCATGGTTAAGACTAATAACCAACAATGCTGAATCCTGGCAAGTAGACAGCTTAGAAGGAGGCTTTGGAATCAATTGGATTTTAATAAATACCCAGAAAGCATTATCCTTCTATTTTTCAGGAAACAGTAATTACGGTATTAATTATATTCTAAGCTATTTAGCTGTAATTGGTTTTATTATGTTTATATATAAACTTTTTTTTAATAAGCCAATATATGACGAAAAACAACAAATAGACAATAAAGAACATTTTTCGCATAAAATCTTTTGGTTCTCTGTTTTTACCTTCTATCTGCTCCATGCTCTTATTAGATTCATTTACAGTTGGATAGACTTAACTAATCCTGTTATCAACAGACTTGGAATTATCTTTTTACCTTTCTTAGTCCTAATGGCTGTATACATTCTTTTTGAAATAAGCAAAAAGTTTTATTACTGCAAATATGTATTTTTTATTATTCTGATTATTCCATATTTTTCAGGTTGTTGGTCTTATATAAATATAAAAGACTCCCTACCCTATTTAGACTTCAATACTTGTAAGAGTTTTTTAGAAAAAAATTTTCTAGAAAAAAGCCAATACATATTAATTCACTATAAACCTAATCTATATACTCCCTTTGGCTATAGTTCAGTTGGATATAACTATTACAATAAACCCGAAATAAACAATGTTGTTAAAGAATACTTTTCCCAAAACCAAAGTAAATTTTATCTAGCATTTCAGATGCTTGATATAAAAACAAAAGCTCCTTACCAAAATTCGGTAATACCGGATGAATTGGCTTCTGATAATATATTTGAAACAACTATCAATAACGCTTATATTTTGAGAGTTTCTAAATGCGTTCCCAAACAAACAGAATAAAACAGAATAAAATTTAAGTAAAATTTAGTGCAATTTTTCTTTCAAAATAGTAGAATAGCTATCCTAAAAAAAGTAAAGGAGGGCGTAAATTAAATGAATCAGGATAGTGATGATTATGACACAGACCATTTATTTTTTAACAGATTTAATTGGCGCCCCAGTTTACAGTGAAGCAGGCAGACAATCAGGGAAAATAACGGACTTTGTTTTAACCCTAAGAGATCACAAACTTTACTTTGAACAAGCTATAGTTTATGATTTTGACTCTTCAACAAATAAACTGGCTTCTTTACATAATTTTAAAACATTCACTCCAAAGGATTTTGAATTAAAAGATGCTTTAAGTGATTTACCTGCATACGTTAAAGATGATAAAAAACCTACAGCTACTGAATTATGGGATAAAACAGTTATTGATACTGTAAATGTAAAAAACATAACAATCAATGATTTAGCCCTTATTTGTGAAAAGAATAAAATAATACAGGTTAGTGGTGTTGATATCAGCTTTAAATCGTTATTAAAAAGATCTGGTTTATATAACGTTTCAAAAACAGTCGCATCCTGGTTTGCAGGGGATTTACAACCTGAAATTGTAGAATGGGATAAAATCATCGGTTTTGATGACGAATTTGAAACCATTACAACAGATGAAACATCCGATAATTTACAGAATTTACACCCTGCCGACTTGGCAGATATCCTTGAAGACTTAGATGATGAAGACAGAGTTTCTGTTATTGAAAATCTTGATGAAGAGGTTGCAGCAGAAACAATCGCAGAAGCTGATTCTGAAACCCAGATTCAAATTATTGAAGATTTGGATACAGAAACAGCTTCTGACATCATTGAAGAAATGGATCCAGACGAAGCAGCAGACTTGCTTCAGGATATCGACCAGGACCGTGCAAAAGAAATCTTAGATCATATGGACCTTGACGAGGCCAGCGATGTAAGAAAACTTTTGGAACACGACGAATTCACTGCCGGTGGTATTATGACCACCGAATATATCTCTATTTATGATGATTTTACTATTGCTAATGCAATAGCTCATATTAGACTTGTAGCAGCAGACGTAGAAAACATCTACTACATGTATGTTCTTGATAATGAAGACCGCTTAAAAGGTATCATTTCCATCAGAGATTTAATTTCATCTAATCCGAATGCCTTAGTTTCTGATGTTATGGAAAAAGATATCGTATCAGTTAATGCAGCAACACCACAGGAAGAAGTTGCCGCATTGATTTCAAAATACGACTACATAGCTATGCCTGTTGTTAATGATAAACAGCAGATTCTAGGGGTTATCACCATTGACGATATCATGGACGTTATGGAAGAAGAAGCCAACGAAGATATCATGAAGATGGCTGGTACTTCTGATGAAGAATTAGAAACAGATTCGCCATTTAAGACCTGTAAATCAAGATTACCCTGGTTATTGATAACTCTTTGTACTGGTTTTGTAACTAGTGCAATATTAAAATACTTTATGGCCTCCTTTGAAAGCATAGCCGTGTTGGTTTTCTTCGTTCCCGTAGTTTGTGGAATGGGTGGAAATGCTGGTGTTCAAGCTTCTACTCTTGCTATACGAGCATTGTCTCTAAATAATGAGATTACTTTTAAAGATGTGTTTAAAAAGGTTTGGAAAGAAATAGCTGCTGGTGCTCTTATGGGTGCCGTCTGCGGTTTGGTTATTGGCCTTTGGGCACAATATCTGATTGTTACTTCACCAAATCCACCAGCAATGAAGGCTATTTATCTCTCAATGACTGTTGGAATAGCAATGCTTTGCACAATGAGCTTCTCAACAACTTATGGAGCTCTTGTTCCCATAGTATTCAACAAATTTAAGATAGACCCAGCTGTAGCCTCTGGCCCATTTGTTACGTCATGTAATGATATTTTTGCCTTGTTAATATATTATGCAGTGTCTAGTTTGCTTATATTTGTTGTATTAAAGTAATAATTCAATTAGAATATAAGTCGGTGTATTAATTTCTCTCATTCCAAATTGAATTAATTCTTTATTCCTAAATTATAGCCCAAAATCAGGACTAATTGTAATGAATCTTCTGAAATTTAGAAATATAATACTATTTATAATAACAGGAATCACCGCTATATATCTTGGTTTTTTTCAAATTAGTTTTATTGACAAACATTACTTATATGTAAACACTATTTATTATTGCCTTAGTATTAATATTCTATTATTTGCATTAACTATTCTTGAAGTTGCCATCACAGAAAAATTTTCTTTTATTACCTTTTTAAAGAAACATAAAGTTGCTTTTGTTATATCTTCTATTTTAATTCTTTTGTCTTTTTATAACTCTAAACCAAATTTTAAGATATTCTCAGATGAAATGCTTTTATTATCTACTTCTCAATCATTATACGAAAACAAAGAATGTTATACAAATATGTCATCTATAAATCATTTAGATGGTAACAAAGAAGTTCTTAATAAAATAATTGATAAAAGACCAGTATTGTTCCCTTTTTTAACTAGTATAATACATTGTTTAATTGGCTATAGCTATAGAAACCCTTTTATATTAAACTATTTATGCGGAATACTAACTCTGTTTCTCTTTTATCTATTAGTTAGCTTAAAATATGGCAGATTTTATGGAATATTAGGCTTGATTTGCCTTTATTTACATCCCTTATTTGTCTGGTATGTTAATTCTGCTGGCTTTGACATACTTAATTTATTATGTTCTTTAGTTTTATTTTTACTTTGTTGGAAATTTCTTAAAAATCCAAATATTGTCAATACTGAAGCTATACTTCTATTTCTACCAATATTAGGACAAAGCCGATACGAATCATCTTTAATTGTATTTATAGCATTACCTTTTATTTTTTATTATTTACCCAAAACAAAATACTCTGAATTTACTTATAAATTATGGCTTTTCCCTCTATTATTATTACCCATAGCCTGGTTAAAAGCCATAACAAATTTCGTAGATAAATCTGAAGGGATGGATTTAACCAATCCATTCTCTATTAAATATCTAATAGAAAACAGTAAACAAGCAATAGTCTTTTTTACTTCAGGTATAAATGAATACGGAGTAATTCCTATTATAAGTATTATGGCATTAATAGGCTTTACTTTTAATATTTTGAAAATAAAAAAATACAGATTCAAAAATATTAAAGCTTTCCCTTTATTTGTTGCTAGTTTTTATTTAATTCATATTTTAGTTAAATTTTCATTTTGTTTAGGTGATATTACTAAAGTCTTGGCAAATAGACATGCTTTAATATTTTTACCTATTATAGTTTATCTGGCAATAGAGTCTTTAATCTGTTTAAATATTAAATACAAAATTCACAAAAGATACTATATTTTAGGAATCGCTTTCCTTTTTTTAATTTATGCTCAAGATTTTGGGAATAATTATGACATAAAACAAATGCCTATTTGTCGAGAGTTTCGATTCATAAATGATTATTTGGAAAATAATCAAAAAAATAAAAGTAATTATATATTGGTATATAAAAAATCTGTTCTTTTTACTCCCTTAGGATATAATTCTATAAACTTTAAAGTTTTAAACAAATTTAAAGATAACTTAATTGATTATTGTAAGCAAAGAAACTGTCAATATTTTTTGGCTATTCAATATATGGCTGAAGAAACCAATAAACCATGTATTGGGGAAGAAATGCCTGATGGTTTTATAACAGAAAATATATTGGAACAAAAGTTAGAAGACGGATTTTATCTAAAAATATCAAAATGCTATCCAAAATAGTATTATTCAATAGATTATTCAGCAGAATATGTTTCCCTTTAAAGTTTATTTCGAATTATTATAACACAATACTCTATTAATAATTTAAACTATTAATAAAAACCGTTTGTAATTTAAAGTATTTTTTTATTCTATTATATTTTTCTAATATCATTTCTTCATTGTTATATTCAATTCTTTCAAAAGTCGCTTTATTATTCTCATCTATACTTATTTTTTCAACTATACATTCTGATAAATTCTTATCTTTGAAGTAGTAATAATAACCATCTTCTACCAAAGCATAAGACTTAGCACTAGAAAGATATACAGGACGATTATTGTCTTCATTTCTTATAAGAGATTCCCCAAATTCAAAGCGCTTTACAGAAGATTCTAAACCTAAGCAATCCAAAAATGTCGGATATGCATCTATTTGAGAACCAACCTTTCTGTTAATCTTTAGACCCTTCGCCTTTGGATAAACAATTATACAAGGGCAATTTGTCAAATTTGATTGAGCATACAACCCATGACCAAATAAATTAAAGTTATCTTTTTCACCCAACATTTCCCCATGATCTGCAATAAAAAAAACAATTGTTTGTTTATTATTTTGTTTGTCTAATTTGTCTACATTATCAATAAGTTTTGCTAATTGCTTATCTAAATAGATTAAGCAGTTTTTGTAATCTAAGACGACATTTTGAATTAGAATATTATCTGATTTAAAAACTCGGTCCTGCGGTTTTTCAAAAACAGTGAATGGAGCATGCGGATAAACTGTTCTATACCAAACGAAATAGGGATTCTTATTATCTCTCTTCGATAAAGTTTCTATAATGTTATCGACATTTTTTTCTTCCTTTATACCCCAATACCAATAGTCATCCGGATTTTTAATCATAGAAGAGCTATAAGACAAAACGCTGTTAAAAGGCATTGTTTTTACCATAGAAATAAGCTTTCCATCTATTAAGCTTTCAGAAGAAAAAAGATAACAATCATAATTTGCTTTTTTCAAATCATTTGCAATTGTTGGGCAAGATAAAACATCTTTTTTCAAAATATAGTTTGGAGAATATGGCTGCAATCCAGAAACAACAGAAACATCACCCGTAGTAGATTCTGGATAACAAGAAAAGAAAAATGGAAAGATTTCCATTCTGTCTTTGTATTTGCTCATTTCAGGCCATGTCTTTTTCTCTTCATCGCAAAAAATATCAAGATAACGCCAATGAACAGATTCTAAGGTTACTAATATAATATTATAACCATTTCCTTGAATTTGTTCTTTATTCACATATTCCTTTAAAGGAACTTTACATTCTGCAAAACCAGCTTTTAACTCTGCTTCAGATAATGATTGAGTATCATCTAACCATTCTATTCCTCTAACCATAGCAAAAAAAGGATCTTGAAGTTCATTTAACTGAGCCTTACTAATAATAGGTAACAAAACTATACTGATCTGAGCTGTTAAAATAATAGTTAAACAAAAAAACCTATAACCAGTATGTTTTTTAAAAATACTATTTGAGTTTTTCAATAACAATACAATTAAAACAATAGCTAAAACGATCATTAACCATGTTTTATAATTGACATAATCCAAACAAGTTTTCAAGGTAGTTCCTACAATATCGTCCATAGCCATTGTCCAAGCTAATGTCTGCTGGTTTATTCTGAAATGACTGTAATGAAACAAAAGAGAATCAACGATATAATATGTTATTGCTATTCCTGACAATAAATAAAACGATATATTTTTTAACTTAATGTTTATTTTTCCCGCTATATAAGAAAATAAAAAAATAAAACTAACAACAATAGGAACATTACCTAGCCAAAGGAAACTATTCACAATAGAAGAAGCAATAGACAAAACGTTGTTGAAAAAACATTTATGCAAGGGCATAGCAACCAACAGATAAGAGACTGCAGGCAATATCCAGGTTGAGGAAACAGCTTCTTTTTTACCTTTTTTGACATTATAAATAATCAAAATCAAACTAGGAATAAAATATAGAGACAATATCTCTAAAGAATATTTTATAGTTACTCTATCATTACAAATAGAGCAGAAAAACGAATATAATATAATTATGAAGAGTATTATGAATTGAAACAAATGGTAGTATAATGAAGAAAATTTGTCGGCATATTTCATCCCAAAAATCGCAATAACAAGAATGCTTATTCCATAAAGCACAAAAACACTATTTGTAGGAAACTGAAGGAAACAAAAAGGGATAATCCAAAATAGAATTGCATATTCGTGTTTATTTTTTATTTTAAAAAATCCAAAGACACCTAACATAATCAGAATAAACCAAAAAATATAAGGTTCTTCATAAAATAAATCCTGCTCTATTAAAGGAATTATATCTGTAAACTTAATATTAAAAGCTTGTAGAACATACAAATAAGAAAAATTTTTATAAACAAATCTGTTTGAAAAAGCTGAAATTAAATAATAAAACAGAAATAAAAAAAAGTAACTGCTTTTTACGTTTGAATCCGTTTTTCTTAAAGTTTTTATAAAGTATAACAAAGCCGCAATTGCAACAAATGCAAATAAGATCTTAGACCAACCATAAACAGAAACCACACTATTTCCAGGCCGAAAAATCACCTCTATATTTGTTTTTAAAGTATAAAATACAGATAAAAATCTAATTGCAAATATAATAATAACAACAGTAATGAAGCTGGAAATACTAATCATTTAAATTTAATAGTGCTTGTTTTTATATATAAATAAAGCCAAATTATCTTCTCTATTCTTTATTCAACCCATTAATAATCATCTGCTCTGTTTCATCAAAATATTTGGAAGTATCATTAAACATCATCCTTTTTATGCGTTTTTGCCCTAATTCTGTATAAGACTTGCCATCAGGGCAAACCATAAGATGAACATTAACGCTTTTGCCCTGATAAGCTTTGGTATACTCTTTAATAAACTTAATAGTCTGTTTTCTTTCTGGCTTTGGTTTCGGTGGGAAAACCCTCATGATTTCCTGCGGATATACCAAATTGCTCTTTTCAACAAAATTTATCTGACATACACTTAACGCATCTAATGATTTAAAAATACCATTAACCCTATGTATTTCTATAGGAATTACTCCAGAAGCATATTCTGGTTTTTCTATAAATTCAGGGCATTTTAATCCATGCTTTTCTAACCATTCTTCCCAAGATAATTTAAGCTTTCCAAAATAGATATCATGAAGCAGGTATCTTGTTCCTTCCACTACTTCAAGTCCGTTTTTATATCGGGTAAGCACATATTCACAAGGAGTATCCTTTATTTCTTTAAGCATATCAGCAGTTAACCAGCCTTCTTTGTCAGGAACACGAATAATAAAATCTATTATTTGCCCCTCACATTTAGCCATATCTATCTCACCTTTGGCATTCAGCATACCCATGCGACCAGATGCCCATCTTAACGGATCCATCTGTATGATTTCAGTTTTATAAGGTCTGGCTTTTAAATTAGCAACTATTGCAGCAACTTTTGCCTGCTCACTTCTAATTGGATGGGGAAGAACTTCTTTTGGAAGAACATCATAAACAGTAGCAACTCGCAAAGTAGATTTACTTCCAGGCTTAGCTTCGTTTTCTCTCTTTTTTTCTTTTTCTTTTTCTATCTTTTTTAGTTTCTTCCCTAAAGATTTTGAATCTTCTCCTTCCATAACAACATCTAAGAACTCTGGATCTTCATAAGATGGGGTTGATGAAACAGAGAATTTAAAACCATTCTTTCTCAAATATCCAGTATAAGTCATATCTAAGTCTTTTAACAAAACATCTGAAGCATAATAATAACCGTTTTCTTTTTTAGGACGTCCTAATCCATCATGATAAAGATTAAATACTGCATCTTGAGAGACTAAACCTTCTCTTATTAATTTTTCTAGCTGTGCTTTATCTACTTCTTCTTTCCAAATAAGCTTAGGAAGACAGACTTTTTCTGCTTTATCATCTATAATAGCATCAACAACCAAAGAAGAACTTAAAGATACCCAACGTCCACTTTTAGACACTGTCGGTGGCATTAATGCATAAGCAGATGTATTTATTATTACAAAACAGATTAATATTATAGTTTTTAGCTTAGACATATATTCTTTAAATACTCCGAAAAGTTGTTTCTTTCATTATAACGTATTTTTCTTAAAGTAAAAAGTTTTTATACTTCATTTCAATTGATTCAAAAATTCTTCTTGCAATTTAAAAAACTTTTTTACTCTACTATATTTTTCATATATTTCTTTATTATTACTCCAACTCTTAATATTCTCATAACTCGCTTTTAAATCATCGTTAGAAAAAGAAAGCTTTGAAATTCTAACATTAGGACTGCTTTTGTCGCGAAATTCAAAAAAGTAACCATTTTCAATTAGAGCATATGACTCTATTGAAGACAAATACAACGGGCGAGATGCCAATTCTTCAGAATATAGAGATATTCCCTGCTCATAGCGTTCTACTGAGGGTTCTATTCCTAAATAATCCATAACTGTTGGAACAATATCTATTTGTGAACCTATATTGCCGTTTATTTTCAATCCATCTGCTTCTGGCTTTATAAAGATACAGGCAACATTCTGTAGTTTTGCAGTAGTATATAACCCATGCCCTGCAAGACCTTCATTTTCTTCTTCTTCAAGCATTTCGCCATGATCTCCCACCATTACAATCAATGTTTTTTGATTGTTTATTTTGTCTAATTCAGTAATTTTATTAACAAAGTCATATAGAACCTTGTCAAGATACAAAAGAGCATTCTTGTATTTCGACAATAGCTTTATTCTGCCAAATTTATCCTTTTCCTGAAAAACTAATTTATCTTTATCATCAAATAATTCAAAAGGAGCGTGTGGATATACGGTTCTATACCATAGAAAATATGGTTGATTCGGATTTCTTTGTTTCAATAACTTTATGATTTCACTTGTAGTATATTCTTCCTTATAACCCCACGACCATATATTCTTTGAATCTGCTTTATTAGAAGAATTAAACGAGAATGTATAGTCAAAAGGTAATACTCTTGTTAGATTAATTAAACCACCATCATAAAGACTTTCTGACGAAAATAAATAAGTGTTGTAGTTTATCTTCTTTAATTCATTCACAATTCCTTTATGAATCATATTTTGATTTTGATTTATAAATAAGTGATTATAAGGAATCAGCGAAGTTATAACCGCATAATCTCCACAGGTAGACTCTGGGAAAGGAGAAAAAATAAAAGGGAAAATCTCCATTCTATCTATAAATCTACTCATTAAAGGCCAAGTTTTAGAATCTTTGCCGAATAAGTTTAGATACCGCCAATGAACAGACTCTAGCGTAATAAAAATAAGATTCTCTTTCTTGTTATAAGTATTAACACTTTTTTCCGAATATTTCTTTAAATCAATATTGCACTCTTCAAACCCCTTAAATATTTCTTCTTTTGTTAATCCTTTGCTAAAGTATTTTGGAACAGGCAAACTACTGATAAGTTCAAAGAAGGGGTCACGCAATATCTGTGGAATTGTCGAACTTAATTGCAATAAAGTTACAGAAAATTGAGATGTCAATAATATATATATAAATAATTCTTTAAAACTTTGGTTTGAAAATATTTTTCTACTTTTAAATAAAACGAATACTGAAGAAAGCAAAACCGTAAATATAAGAATTATAGTTAATGGAGATAAATAATTTATACAAGTAACCAAAGTTGTTTTTATAATATCATTCATAGTCATTGTCCAGGCTAAGGTTTGATAATTTATCCTGAAATGACTGTAATAAAACAATGTGGCATCCAATATATAAAATATAATTGTTATTATTGAACAGAATACGAAAATGTATTTGCCCGATTTGTTTATTATTCTTTCTGAAACAAATGAAATCAATGAAATTATGGCTGTTATCAGAAAAATATTACCCAAATAAATAAACAGATTCAAAAAAGACATTAAATAAATCAGATTATCTGTTGTCCTTAATCTGAGTAGAGGTATAAACAAGAAATAAGCTGTGGTTAGAGGTAGAATCCATGTAAGTGCTATTGATTGCGTATTTTTTCTCTTACAAATCAGCCATAACACCATAAAAGATGGAATATAAAAAACAAGTAAAGTTAAAATTGCTGCTGTTATATATGTTGGATGCAATTTTATAGTCATATATACATATACAACGGCAAACAAATTTATTAAAAACTGAAGCAAAAGAATATAAATCGGACTTCTATTTTTTGAAAAAGTTATTCCTAGTATTGCCAGAAAACAATAAGATAACATGGTTATTATTGTAAAATCATTATTATGGAAGCCAAGCAAACTAAAAGGAATTATCCAAAAGGGAATAGAATACTCTATATGATTATTTTTCCAACAGATATAATAGATTATTAACATCAACCCCAACGACCAAAGAATATAAGGAGATTCATATAAACAATCTATTGTAAGATTTGGCAATATAGCCGACAACGGATTGTCAGCAGCTATCAGCAACATCAAGTAAGTTATGTTTGTATTTTCAATTGTTCTATAAAATAGAGATAAAGAAACAAAAGACACTGCCAAATAAAAGAAAAATATATTTCCTGTTTTACTATCTGTTTGTTTTAATTTTCTGATAAAAACAACTAATACTACAATAGATACAATTATTAATAACCAAGAAACAATCGACGGCAAAGAAACAAAAGCACCTGGCCGCCACAAATTGTCAAAATTATTTGGAAAAGAAAAAATAAAAGACAATAATCTAATAAAGAATAATATTACTGTTAAACACAAAACTAAACTTATTGTCATTAAAAAACTCCAAATTTTTTCATCATATATACTATAACGTTAGAATTGGAATCTAAAGTAAAATATAGTTTAGATTATAAAATAATAGTTTTAAACTTTTTGACTTTGAAATCATGTAATAATTGACAAAGAAACTAATGTTGAGGTAGTCTAAAAAGACAAAGTACCCTAGGAGGGTTTATACTGTGAGTGCAAGTCAACGTAAAAATTATTTTATAGCAAAAGACATGCAAAGCAAATTTGCTGGAACTATTCTTTTGTTAGCTTTGCTTGTTGCAGTTATTACTGCATGTAATATTTATGTTCTAGGTTGTTTTTTTGTTGAAAAAAACGCTACCTTAGCTCAGCAAAATGACGTTTCTGTATTAATTCATGATTTTGTTGGCAATTATTGGCCTAGATTAGTAGTTTTGGTTTGTGTTAATGTCATTATAGTTTTTATGGTCAGTGTTATTTATTCTCATCAAACAGCTGGACCAGCTTATAAATTGGAAAAAAGCATTAAACGAATTACCGAAGGTGATTTAACCTTTCAAGTTAGCCTTCGCAGAAATGACAACCTTAAAGAATTAGCAGCTGCTTTAAATGAACTTCTTGACAAATTTAGAACAACTTTAAGCAAAACCAAGAGCTTGACCGAAGATATCAGCAATAAACTTGGTTCTTTAAAAGGCGATGAAAAATATGCTCAGATTGTTGCTGATTCATCAGAATTAAGACAGCTTATTGATCAGTTTAAATTAGAACCTGACAAAGCTTCTGATTCAGAAAAAGAAGAAGAAGAAGAAAAGCAAGAAGAAAAAACCAATTAATAAACCAATAAAAATAAGCTATATAAAAAACCGCCTGTTAATAAACAGGCGGTTTTTTATATAGCTGCTTATTTAATTCTGAACAAGAGCTTCCTTAATTCTGCTCAATCGTCCGCGCAATCTCAAAATAGCTTTTGTATGCAATTGAGATACTCTAGAATCAGATACCCCAAGAATCTTACCTATTTCTTTAGAGGTTAATTCTTCATAATAGTATAAGGTTATAACCATTCGTTCTCGGTCTGACAATTTTGAGATAGCATCTGCAAGAATCTTTTTAGCTTCTGCTTCTTCGATTTTAGTTTGCGGATTTTCACTTTTTTCGTCTTCAATGTAATCAAAACGAGATGAACCTTCATCATCGTCATAAAACATTTCATCTAATGAAAGCAACAAAGACTTTTTAGTTTCATCAAAAAGTTTGTGCAGTTCAGAAATATCTACGCCAAGATATTCAGCTACTTCATCGTCTTTAGCATCACGCCCAAGTTTACCTTCAAGTTTTGCATAAGCCTTTTCAAGCTTACGAGCTTTTTGTCTGATAGAACGCGGAGTCCAGTCCAAAATACGCAATTCATCAAATATTGCACCTCTAATACGAGTTTTTGCGTAGGTCTTAAACTTGACATTCTTATCTATATCGTATTTGTCAATAGCATCAATAAGGCCAAGAATACCGTAGCTGACTAAATCGTCAAATTCTACATTGCTTGGAAGATTTACAGCTATTCTGCCTGCAACATATTTGACAAAAGAAGCATACTTCATAATCAGTGCGTCTTTAATTCGCTGATCATGATTATTCTTGTATTGTTCCCAAAGTTTTTGATCGTCTTCGTCTTGAAGCCTTGTTTTAACCAATGGGTCAATAAAGCCTTCTGAGTCGGTTTCTATAAGAAGTTCTTTGTTCACATCATCCCTCCGTGTCTGGCTGCCTTATGAGACCACCGCCGAGCTATTGTCCAACACAACAGTTCCCGACTTTGACTCATCGGTAGGGGTGCCATTTTCAGTATGATTAGAATTTACTTTACAATCTTCGAGAAGATCTCCTAATTCTGCTTGAAGTTCTTGATCTTCACCCTTTATTTCTTTTTGCAATTTTACACTTTCCTGTTCTTGTACAACAGGCATGAAAATCACTTCAAGAACACTTCCAAAAAAAGTTCCTAGAAAACCAAAAATAAAGAAAATCACTGTTCCTCTATAAATTATGGTATTGCTAGCAACATTTTGCGTAACTGCCATAAGTATTATTATACTTGTTACTGTTGTGGCAAGGAAAACTCCTATAAGCAAAGAAAGTCTCGACATTTAGAGTTCCCTCACCTCTTCACCAACAATATAAACTTTCACAACACCGTTTGATAAATCAAACTCTATAGATCGTCCATGTGTTCCACCAGTGTCTTCACATTTTAATGGAATATTATGCTTCTTTAAAGCAGCTTTGACAGCAATAGTATTATCTCTGCCTATCGTATTAGTAAAATCTTCTGTTGGTGGAAACATTTCTGAACCACCGAATATTTTAGCTTCTAAGCCGACTCTAAGAGCACCTTCATCTAATACAGCTTCTATCAATGCAGGAACAGCAGTATCTGCAAATTTAATAGTATTTATATTAGATTTATCCATTCCAGATGAATCAGGCAGCATAATATGAGCAAGACCACCAACATGTCTGGCAGCATCATACATTGATAATATAATGCATGAACCTATTCCATATACTGCTAACTGCGATGGTGATTTAGCAGTCTTTAGCTGGCTCATTCCTACTGGTATAACTGAAGACATTATTCTGCTACTCCTATTTTCTGAAGAAGTAACTTTAAAGAATCTGGTGCTGGTAATATGAAAATATGAATTCTCATATCTTCTTGTTCTTCAATAAAAGATGTTTCCATCATTAAAACTTTATCGCTGACAGCAGTCATATCTGCCACTACATTATCTATCATTGCGCCTGCATAATCAAAATTAAGCGATGGAAGAGAATTAAGCATCGGAGTCTGAGTTAAAACAGACAAAGCATTCAAGAAAGCTCCTGCCAAAATATTACCTATTTCTCTCATACAAGAACTTTCCATCTCACCCATTTTAGTAAGTGAATTTATTTCGAAACCAGGCATCAATGTTTTAAGTATTTTAATAGAAGTTGATTCTGGAATGAGTAGCAGAAAACGACCTGATATTTCACCCATTATTTTAAGGAATATTCCTAATAAAGGAGTATTTGGACCTCCAACAATCATGGGAATATCATTTAAATCCATAATCGAGGCATTAGGAACAGACATGTCAATTTTTCTATTGAGAAACTGGGCCAACGCACTAGCTGCATTGCCAGAGCCAATATTGCCGATTTCTCTAAGAGCATCAAGCTGTTCTCTAGTTATGTTTAAAACATTATCCATTAAATAGACCTCTGTAAACTACTAATCAGAGTTATTATAAAGTACCCTTTTAAACTTTTCAATAGCTCAGAGGAAAAAATTTTTAATAAAAATAAAAATTAATTTCCAAAAATCTTAGGATTATATATGTTCATTGCCTTATTTCCATCATTAGACAGCCAATATTGAGCGATTTCCGGAATCTGATCAATCACCTGCTTTAAAATTCTAGCTTCATTAGAAGAAATTTCACCAAGCACATGTGAAATAAGCTTTTCATGTTCACTTGCCCCATCATTTTCTTCAGATTTTGGCAACCCAACCCCTACTCTTAATCGCCAAAAATTTTCTCCTATAAAGGAAATAATAGATTTTAATCCGTTATGTCCGCCGGCACTTCCATTAGCTCTAAGTCGAATCCTGCCAATAGGCAGATTGATATCGTCCTCTATTACCAGTATATTTGAACTCTCTGTTTGCTTATCCTGAAGAAAAGCCCAAATCGCTTCTCCAGAATTATTCATATAAGTTAGAGGTTTAAGCAAATAGTGATTTTCCGAATTGAATCTAAAAGAAGCAATCTCTGCTTTATATTTTCGTATGGGAGAAAAAGCAACAGCAAAAAACGATGCAAGTTTATCCGCACACCAAAAACCTACATTATGCCTGGTGTTTTCGTATTCTTTTCCCGGATTACCTAAACCTACAATTATCATAAAAATATTATACTCCTTTAATCTTTTATATTCAAGACTTTAAGACAAGCATATTCTTCAAAATAAGCAACAACAGCCTTTTTAAAAGCTATTTGACATTAAAGCTATTCATAGGTATAATCCCGATTTCAAATGATGCTAGATTATAGAAGGTTTATATGGAAACAAAATCAAAGGCTTTATTAATTATTCTTGATGGTTATGGAGTTTCAGATTCCCAGGAAGGCAATGCGATATACTCTGCCAAACCTGAATTCATAAACAAACTTTTTGCAGAACGTCCTTACACAACTCTTGCCGCTTCTGGTCTGGAAGTAGGGTTACCTGCTGGACAAATGGGCAACTCTGAAGTAGGACACTTAAATATTGGTGCAGGCCGTATTGTTTATCAGGATATTACAAGAATAAACAAATCTATTGAAGATGGTGATTTCTTTAATAATAAAGCTATGAACGAAGTAATGGATAAAATGATTGCAACTAATCATTCATTACATATATATGGTCTTGTTTCCGACGGTGGTGTTCACAGTCATATTGAACACATTTATGCCATATTGGAACTTGCCAAGAAAAAAGGTTTAAAGAAGTTATTCATTCACTGTTTTACAGACGGTAGAGATACTTCACCAACCAGTGGTGTTCATTATGTTAAAGCCGTCCAGGATAAAACAAAAGAACTTGGCGTAGGTCGTATAGCAACAGTCTGCGGTCGTTTTTATGCAATGGATAGAGACAATAGATGGGAAAGAATAGAAAAAGCCTATCAGGCTCTTGTTCATGGTGTTGGAAACCGTTTTTCTGATCCAGTTGAAGCCATAGAAGCTTCTTATAAAGATAATGTTACAGATGAATTCATCGTTCCTGTTGTAATTGAAGAAAACGGCTCACCTGTTGCAACAATAGATGACGGCGATGCTATCCTTGCTTTCAATTTCAGAGCAGATAGAATGAGAGAAATAGCAAAGGTATTTACTAAACCTGATTTCAATGAATTCAAGCGCAAAGAAATGAAAGTAGATTACGTAATGTTCACCAATTATGCTGATGAGTTTAAACTGCCGATGGTATTCCCTCCTCAGCACCCAACTAACGTAATAGGCGAAGTAATCTCCAAAAAAGGATTAGCTCAGTTCAGACTTGCTGAAACAGAAAAATATGCTCATGTAACTTATTTTACAAACGGCGGAGTTGAAACTCCCTTCCCATTAGAAGAACGTCAGGTTATTCCATCTCCAAAGGTTAAAACCTATGATTTAAAACCTGAAATGTCTGCTTTTGAAGTAGGCGATACACTTATCGAAAAACTCAGAAGCGAAAAATATTCTTTTATCATGGTTAATTTTGCAAACTGTGATATGGTTGGTCATACAGGCATAATGGAAGCAGCTATAAAAGCTGTCAGCACTGTTAACAACGTTCTTTCAAAAGTCATACCTGTTGCTTATGAACTTGGTTATGACTGTTTTATTACAGCTGACCACGGCAATGCAGAACAAATGGTTAATTTGAAAACCGGAGAACCATTCACAGAACACACAACAAATGTTGTTCCTTTCTGTGTTGTTTCCAAGAAAAACCTTGAATTAAAATCATCTGGAAAGCTTTGTGATATTGCTCCTACTATTCTTGACTTGATGGGCATTGAAAAACCTGCCGAAATGACTGGTTGTTCTCTTATATCAAAGAAGTAATCATTAAGAAATGAATACTACACAAAATAAAAAAGGTTATATCTTTATTGTTTCCGGACCTTCTGGCGTCGGGAAAACCGTTTTGTGCAACCACATGATAGAAAAATTCAAGCCCCAGGTTGTTTATTCTATTTCGACAACTTCAAGAGCTCCGCGAGGCGGCGAAAAAGACGGACAGGAATATAATTTCTGTTCAGCTGCAGAATTTGAAGAAGCAATAAAGAATAATGCTTTTGCAGAATGGGCTTGTGTTCACGGCAATTATTACGGAACACCACGAAAATTTCTGATGGATAACGTTAATGCAGGCAAACATGTTGTTCTTAACATTGATGTTCAGGGCGGAATGAAAATCCATCAGGAATACCCTGAAGCAATAATGATTTTTATTCTTCCACCAAGCTTTGAAGAATTAGAACATCGAATTCGCGGAAGAAATATGGACAGCGAAGAATCTTTGAAAAAGCGCATGATAAATGCAAGAAAAGAAATAGATTATTCTAAGCAGTACAAATATTGTCTAATAAATGATGATTTAGAAAAGGCTAAATCAGATTTGGAAAAAATATTCCTAACCTATATTAATAACGGTTAATAAATTTAAACAATTTTTATTCTTATGTACACTTGACACTTTTGCTATTGATTCTTATAATCATAATAGTTTAATGTCACGTCTCTATAAGGACAGAAGTTTATCAGGAGGCTTTATAACCATGAAACGCACCGCATTGTGCTTCCTTCTAGCTGTATTTGCTTTGTTATTTTCTACTGCATCTTTTGCAGAAGAACTTGTTCCACTTGATGCTAAATTAGAAATAATTAGCGGTCAGGTTAAGCTTACACGTGTAGGTAGTAATAAAACCGATGTTATAAGTGAATCCTGTGATCTTTATGCAGGCGATCTTCTCGAAACTCTAATAGATTCAAAAGCTACCTTAGCTTATGCTGATGGCACTAACATGCGCATTAAAGAAAGAACTTTAATCGAAGTTCAGCCAATGAGCATCAGAGTTTTCAAAGGTAAAACCTGGTATAAATTTACCAAAAGAGGCACTGAATTCAGAATTGAAACCCCATCTCTCGTAGCTGGTATCAGAGGTACTGAATTTGAAGTTGCTGTTACTTCTCGCAAGAAAACTTCTGTTTCTGTAGTTGAAGGCGCTGTTGCAGTAAGAGGTAACAATGCAGGTGATGCTCTTCTTACTGAAGGTTTAGCAGCTTTTGCAGACGCTGAAGGTGATCTTTCTAAGCCAGTTGAATTCAATACCGAAATCAAAAAAGCTGAATGGAGTGACAAGGATTGGGAAGCCAATAATTCAGGAAATGACGTATATAAACTCTATATGGATTATATTAATCTGAAGAACGAATACGGCGAAGACGATCCGAGAGCCGTTGAAGCAATGGAAAGATTCAAAAAAGCAGAAAAGAAAGAAAACAAAGCCTCTGAAACTCCCAAAAAGGCAGTAAGGAAATCTGCTAGAAAACATTAATATATTAGACTAGAAAAGAGACTATCTTTTTCAAAGATAGTCTCTTTTTTATTTGATGAATATATAAAATTTTTCATATTAAAGTTGAAATAAATCTTTTAATATAATAACATTCCTTTTGTTACTCCAGTATTTCCTAAATTGAAAAACGTCTCTCGATATTTATATTAGTTTTTTAGCGAATAAATGAAGAGTTATTGATATGTCAACGATACTATTCAATACAATAATCTCTCCTTTAGAATTTATTATAGAAATTCTATTTTCTATTTTTTTCATCGTTTTTGAATTAGATTTAGTCAGTTCTATTTTTTTTATAAGCTTTTCAGTTACCTTAATGTGTTTGCCTTTCTATTACAGGGCAGATAAAATTAAAAAGGAAGAAGAGAATATACTATTACATCTTGAGCCATATATAACAAAGATAAAGCGTAATTTTAATGGCGATGAACAATTTTTTATGCTACAAACCTTGTATCGCCAAAACAATTACAATCCTATAATGTCTCTTAGGAACACTTTTAGTCTTTTACTACAAATTCCTTTTTTTATAGCAGCTTATCATTTTTTTTCTAACTTAGAACTGGTGAATGGATATTCATGGCTTATTATTGATGATTTATCAAAGCCTGATTGTTTGCTTAACATTTTTGGATTTAAGCTGAATATTTTACCTTTTGTAATGACTATTATAAATATTGTATCAATCGAATTATACATAAAATCAAAAGAAATAAAAACCAGAATACAATCATATGGGTTGGCGTTGTTTTTCTTGATTGTGCTATATGACTCTCCAGCTGCCTTGGTTTTATATTGGTCATTCAATAATCTTTTTTACTTGCTGAAGAATAAATATATGGATGACAATGAACCTCTAAAATTCGTTTATAAACTATCTGCTTTCATGCTGTTTTTCTTCATTGTTTGCTATATAAATGATTTAGGAAGTTTACTGCTTGCAATTTCTCAAATAATACAACTGTTATTTCCATATATAATTGTTTTGGGAGTGCTAAAATATAGAAAAGATCATTATAAAGATTTTAATAATGCATTGGGAAATTCTACTAAGTATTTACTAATTATTTTTCTGCTATGTAGTCTTGGCTTAATTCTTATTCAAGGGTTATTAGTACCATTAGGTTTGCTTACTAGTGATTTAAATATGTTTGAAATAGAATTAGGCAATACCAGCAATATAACTAAATTTTTTATTGGCAATATACACACTCTCATCGGGCTATATTTATTTTGGGGATCTGTTGTTTTTTATATTTTGAAAAAAGAAACACGTGTCTATTTTATATTTATACTTTTAACCTTTTATTTGTTTTCTTTATTTAATCATCTTAATTTTGGCAATAATCTAGGAACTGTTGACACAAACTTATGTTTCGAAAGTTTAGAAACACTTGAAAAACTTTCTGGTAATATATATTCTCAACTAGCTAACTTTAGTGTTTTATTATTAATTTTAACTTTAACTTGGTATGCTATAAAAAAATCCTATATAAAATATATTATTATTTTAGGGTCCGTATTATTGCTTTCAGAAACAATCGTTTCCAGTATTCTATTGGTAAAATATATAGATGGAATTGTATATATAGATAATACAAATAAGACTACAAATCTTTTATCACAATCAAATTATATAAGATTTTCAAAAAATAAAAAAAACGTAATTGTTATTTTTTTAGACCGCTTTTTGGGAGTTTTGCTACCTAAAATATTAGAGGAAAAACCTGAATTAAAGAAAACATATTCTGGTTTTGTTTTCTATCCAAACACAGTTTCTTTTGCAGTAAATACAATGTTGGGATATCCACCATGTATTGGCGGTTATGAATATAGTCCACTTAATATGGATAAAGACAAAAGAAATTTTCAAGAAAAATGGTTGGAATCCTCATTGATGTTAATGAGTTTATTTAAAAACAACAACTATTTAGCAACAGTAGTTGATCCTATAGGGGATAATGATCCTTTCATGCGTTTCTATGATAATAGTAATTTTACCAATATATATTCTTCTAGAGATATGAACTATATAAAGATGGCTGGCAAATATAACAGCAAATTTCGAAATGACATACTTATGGAAAAAGAAACAAATAAAAAAATACAAAAACGATTATATTTGTATACCTTTTTAAGGATATCACCGAGAAACTTGAAAAGCTTTATATATAATAATGGTATATATCTTTTACCTGAACAAACCCAAAATCTTATTTATTCATGTTACTTTTCTGAAAATGCTGTTATAAGCGCATATACCTCTTTATTATATTTAAAAAATATAACTAAATTTGATTCTGAAAATAATACTTTTACTCTTATTCACAATGACTTAACTCATTGTATTCATTTTTTCCAATATCCATCTTATAAATATAGTAAAACAATAACCAACATCGGGAAAAACATATTTAGCGATGAGTTAAGCTTTATGGCTTATCATACAGCAATGGCCTCAATAATATTAGTTGGAGAATACTTAGATTACCTTAAACAATCCGATGTTTATAATAATAGTAGAATCATAATAGTATCTGATCATGGCAATAAAGAATTTAATTTCTCTTCAAAATCAAAATTTGAGAAAGAAAAACTTTTACCTTTCAATCCGCTTTTAATGGTTAAAGACTTTAATCAACACTCTGATTTAAAAATAGATAATACATTTATGACAAACGCAGACACCCCATGGATTGCTACAAAAGATTTGATAAATAACGCTAAAAATCCATTTACAGGGAAAGAATTATATAACAACGAGAAAGCTAGTGAAATAAAAGTATATAAAAATCTTAATTTTTGGAATACGTCTCATTTTACTACAAATAGAGTAATTCTTGAAAAAAATCCAAATATAATGGCTGTTAAAGATAATATTTTTTATGAAGAAAATTGGAAAGATTTAAAATATTAACTTTGGTCACTTATATACAGAATATCTAATACTACGATTGTCTTTGAGAGCTTTTTCGTATATCACTTCAAAATTATTCTCTTTGTTTACCACACATTCTTTTTCATATATCCCATTCTCTAGTATTTGAACAACAATTAGTTTATTCCAATATTTGTTTTCTTTTATATATCCTTTTAACAAAGCAAAATTTTTATTCAGTGTTTCAATGCTGATAGAATTATATTTTAATGGTGTAAGATAATTTGAATAATCAGAAACAACTATGAAATCATTCTTGTTTTTAAAATTTTCTCCAATAAACGATCTTAAATGTTTAAACACCAAATAACCAATACCATTTCCCTTAGTAGTAAAATTATTCTGAGTTTTTGCCCAATATTGCAGCATATTAAAAATTAGTAGCATTATTATAATTTTTTTATAGTTTATTCGTATTCTAACAATATTATAGATAAAAAATATCGCCATAAAAATAATATATGGCAATATAGTCATTCCAAATCTAGCATTTTCGTCAATGGTTAAATCTCCAAATTTATACGAAAACTTTATTATAATTTGAATAAATAAGAAAACGCCTATTATAAAAAGATGAAATTTGTATTCTTTTATCTTTGTTACAAAATTAAGCTTATTCTTTGAGATTTTCACCAATAACAAGAAAACAGACAAAATAGCCATTAATGCTATAATAAATACAGTTTCTTGGCGTGAATCTAATTCTAGAAAAAAGTAGAAAGCATTAGATAAATTATTGATTAAATAGTCTAAAGAAAAAACACTTTCACCTTTTTCAACCTGCAGATATGTGTTTGTATTAGCAAAAAACATAATCCAAGCATTAGGAATAAATAAGAGCGGATAAACACAAAAAACATAACATTTTTTACCTAATTCTTCTTTTTTTAATATTATTAGAGCAACAAACAAGACAATAATTGCCATAATAGAGCATTCATAGCGAGTATATGACAATAAAGCAACCGAATATATCAGCAAATTTGCATATTGTAATGAATTATTCTTGCAAAATAGGCAAAATATATAAAATGAAAATAAAGCACAAAACAAATTAAACACATCATAACCAGCCGACATTGAGTATCTAATAAAAAGCGGATAAGAAGCCAATAAAAGCAAAGCGATATATCCGTAGTATTTTCCCCATAATCGTTGAATTAAAAAATATATAAAAAATAAGCATCCAAATGAAGCAAAAGCATTAACAATATACACATTGTTCGGAGAATACCCTTTTATACAATGGATTAAATGCAATACATAAGGGAAAAAAACCAATCTTTTGTCCATACTGAAAGAAAAATACTGCTTTTCCCCAAGCAGTTCAATCTCTTCAATACTAACAAAAACATTATTCTTTTCATACAAAGATTTCGAAGTAGACAATAAATTTGCTTCATCAGCCAGTATTCTATATTCTGGAGGACTAATGAAAAAGAATAAAGCAACAAAAATACCTGAAGTAAATATGGCTGATTTGTGTGAATCAATAAATTTCAATAGTTTACTTTTATTGCAGATTAAAAAATCAATTAATAAATAAGCCCATATAAAAAAAGTGATACTAATAAAATAAAAAACATAATTGCCATATATAAAAAACATTTCATTTTTATCAAAAGCAAAAAAACCTATATAAATTGAAATTACAGTAAATATAAGCAATAAAACTATGTTTTTCATTCTGCTATTACCCTCATTATCACTTAATAATTATACTTTTTGTAGAGTTAAAGAATTATCCTTTATTATAAACTGAGGTCTATGTTTTGATTCATTATATATTTTACCAATGTAAAAACCAATTATTCCAATAAAGAAATACTGTATACTAGATGTAAACAATATTAAACAAACTAACGATGGCCATCCAGCAACAGGATCATCGTATATTATTTTCCTAATAATAACAAACGCCATTAATAACAATGAAAGCAACATTGATATTATGCCAAATATAGATACAGCGATTAAAGGAACTGAAGAAAATGCAACTATTCCATCTAAAGCATAGAAAACTAATTTAGAAAAAGACCATTTGGTGCTTCCTAAAGTACGTTCCATATTCTCATATTCTAACCACTTTGTTTTGAATCCTATCCAAGGGAAAAGCCCCTTTGAAAAGCGATTTGATTCTTTTAGAGAAAGAATAGCATCAAGCATTTGTCTTGTTATCATTCTATAGTCTCTAGCCCCATCAACGATTTGCAATCCCGATAGTCTTCTAATCAAATAATAAAACACTTTAGCAAAAATAGAGCGAATCAAAGGTTCACCTGCTCTGTTTTTTCTTCTTGCAGCCACACAATCAAAACCTTCATTCTTAATTCCTAGATACATATCTATCAATAATTCTGGTGGATCCTGCAAATCTACATCCATTATAGAGATATAATCAGCTTTTGAATGACAAAATCCAGCATATAAAGCTGCTTCTTTACCAAAATTTCTAGATAATATAATATACGAAACCTTCTCTGGGAAATCCAATGCAAGCTTTTTAACAACTTCTGAAGTATTATCAGTTGAACCATCATCGATAAATAATATATTAGAAATAACTTGGTAATGAGCAAAAAGATTATCTAATACTTTTATAATATTTGTATAGTAATTCTCAATATTTTGCTCTTCATTGAAACAAGGAACAATAATAGTTAAACTTTCCATTTCCAAATAAATTTCCTATTTACCATCATAACAGCAATCAAAGCTAAACATTATGATAATTTACTATCAGATCAAACGCAAACTATTTTAGCGATAAAAACTCTTTCGCAAAAACGATTATTTCTAGTAATATCTGCCGTTCGGCGGCTACCTATCAGTCCTATTTAACAAAGAGTATAAACTATAAATATCGCTTCACATAACAAAACATCAAAAATAAAAATTTTCAAATTATTGTTAAACAAAATACAACTCCTGCCGAATATAGGTTCAAGTTCTATTTACTTGTAAGGGGAATAATATGAAAAAGGTTGTAAAAGCCCTATTAATAGCAGCTCTCGGAATTGGAGCTGTCGCTCCTATATACGCTGCAGAATCAGCAGGACAAGCTGGTGCCTACCTCAAAATGGGTGTTGGCGCTAGAGCACTTGGTATGGGTAGTGCATTTACCGCTGTTGCAAATGATTCAACAGCAGCTTTCTGGAACCCGGCAGGCTTAGCTAAGCTTAAAAAGCACGAAGCTTCTTTCATGCATGCTAATCTTACTGATGACCGTGACTACAATTTCTTTAACTATGCTCATGTTTTAAATGGGAAAGATGGTAAGAGTAATGGAACTCTTGCTTTGTCACATATTAATTTTGGTATAGATGGAATACCGGAAACAAGAGAAGACAACAACGGGAATCCTGAACTTGATCCTAATGGGAATGTAAAAATTTACAGCTACTTTGAAGATAAAGAAACCAATACATTTATTTCTTATGGCAGAGCAGTAACAGATAAATTTTATGCAGGTTTAAATCTCAAATATTTGAAACATTCGTTATTCAATAAAAAAGCCGACACTATGGGACTTGATTTCGGTTTTATGTATGATTATAGTGACAAAACAACCCTAGGTTTATCTATAAGAGATTTGGGTGAAAGCATGGATTGGAATACTGGTCATAAAGATGATGTTCCAGTCACAACAACCTTTGGCGTTGCACATCAATGCAATGATAAGCTTCTAGTAGCTGCCGACTTGAATAAAGTTAAAGATATGGATGTTAAATTTTTCTGTGGCGCAGAATATCAGATTCACGATAATGTATCTTTGAGAGTTGGCTCACATGATAGCGATTTGACTCTTGGTGCCAGCTTCAAACTTGATACTTGGAGATTTGATTACTCTTATGCAGATGAAACCTTAGGTGATGCACACAGAATATCAGCTTCAAAATCATTCTGATAAAAAAATAGTTTAACCCCATTACAAGAATCCTCATCTTTTTCTTGCAAAGAAGAAAAAGATGAGGTATTTTTTTATAAAATGTTTTTTTTGTGTACAGAATCGAGGTTCCGTATATGGATATCAACTTAACAGCTAAAAATAAAGCAAATGGGGTTTGTGTCATAACGCTAAGAGGCGATATTGGTGCAGAAACAGTTAATGATTTTAAAATAAAAATGGATGGAATTATTAGTAGTTCTGTTAAAAACTATATAATGGATTTTCAGGATATTACCTATTTAAATTCCATTGGAGTTGGAGCTATTGCTGCCACCTTAAAGAAAGTAAAAAAATTTCAAGGCAATATAAAACTTATCAATGTTTCACCCGCTGTTCAGGAACTTTTTGAAATGACTAGACTTACAAAGGTTTTTGAAATATTTGATAACGAAGAAGACGCAATAAAAAGTTATGAAGCCAAATAAAAATTAGCCAAGCTAAAGCTTGGCGTTTTTATTTAAATCCTAAATTAATTTCAACCACAAAGTCTTAAAAATATATAGAATAACAAACTGCCAAGTCTCTTTCAGAAACTAGCAATGAAGATTCAAAAAAATGATAAACGCAGCAACTTCAGTATATGCTTTAATCGGATATCCAGTAGAACATTCTTTAAGTCCTGCATTTTGGAATGCTGCTTTTTTGAAATCTGAAATAAATGCAGTTTATGTAGCCTTACCAATACTTCCCAAAGATATAAATACTGCTTTGAGTGGTTTAAAAGTTTCCGGGATAAAAGGAATAAACATTACAAGGCCACATAAAGAATCTGCAGCCAACTTTTGCGATATTTTACATGAAGCAGCACAAGATACAGGCATAGTTAATACGATCAAGTTTTCTGAATCAAGTAGTGAAGGCTGGAATACTGATGCAGCAGGTTTTTTTAATATTTTAAATAAGCGCTCACTCAAAGTATCCAAAGCATTAGTAATAGGAAACGGAGCTTCTTCCAAATCGGTAATATGGGCACTAAAAAAATATGGAATAAAAAACATCCTTCAAATAGCCAGAAAATTTACTATCGAAGATGAAAAAAGTAACATTGAAGAAAAAAAAACAAGAAAATTATCCTGGAATCTTAAAAATTTTACCAATAGTATAGAAGAATCTGATATAATCATAAATACTACTCCATTAGGTTGGAGGGAAGAAGATGATATTCCTGGATTCTCTAATTCGTTGAATTCGTCTAAAGTATTTGTTGATTTAAATTATTCAGACAAATCTAAACTTCTTTCAGCTGCTCGAAATAGCTGTAAATTAGCATTAGATGGACGTGAATTACTATATGAACAAGGAATAGAAGCTTTTAAAATTCTCACAAATTTTGCTCCGCCTGCCGAAGTAATAATGAATAGAATATTTGACTAACTATGCTATGAATTGTAGAATTATTTCTTAAAGAAATAAGGAAGGAATTGCAGATATGAATCAACCTTTACCGCCAGGGCCTCCTGTTAAACCGGCTGCGGGAATGCCTCCGGCGACAACTGCAGTTAGGCCCGGTGTCCCTGCGCCATCTACAGCCGTTAGACCTGGTGTTCCTGCACCAGCTACAGCCGTTAGACCTGGTGCGCCAGCACCAAAATCTCAAGCATCTTCTTCAATTCTTTCCAAGAAAATGCGTCTTGGTGACTCTCTTATAGCAGAGGGTTTGATTAACGAAGAACAGTTACAACAAGCTTTGGCGTTACAAAAGAAAAGCGGTAAACGTCTTGGTGCGGTTCTTGTTGAAATGCACCTTGTTACAGAACAAGATATTGTTCAGATTCTTTCAAAACAGCTTAGAATACCATTTATCGATCTTTCTAACTATTTGATTGACCCCGTTATCGCTAAACTTATACCTGAGCATATTGCTAGACGCCATATGCTTATTCCTATCAACAAAGTAAGCAACAAACTTACCGTTGCAATGGTTGACCCATTGAACATCATCGCCATTGATGATATTCAATTAATGACTGGTTTGATGGTAAAACCAGTTGTTGCAACAAATACAGACATAAATAAGGCTCTTCAAGATGCTTACGGTGCCGGTGCTCAGCAAGACAAACTTATGGATGACTTGCAGGATATCGGTAATGCAGACGATGAAGGCGGAGATCTTGATCAACTTGGCGAATTGGGTGAAAACGACGCTCCTATTATTCGTCTCTGTAACCTTGTTATATCGCAGGCAGTTCAAAACGGTGTTTCAGATATTCACATTGAACCATTCGAAAAAGAATTGCGTATAAGATATCGTCAAGACGGTGGTTTGCATGTTGCCATGTCACCGCCAAAGAAAGCTACAGCAGCCATTACTTCACGTATTAAAATTATGTCTTCCTTGAACATCGCAGAAAAGCGTTTGCCTCAAGACGGACGTATTAAGATTAAAGTTCTAAACCGTATGATCGACTTACGTGTTTCTATTCTTCCTGTTATTTGGGGCGAAAAGATAGTTATGCGTATCTTGGACCAGACTTCTTTGAAGGTTAACCTTGAAGATCTAGGGTTTGAACCGAAAACTCTTGAAAGATTTAAAACAGGTTTGGCTGCTCCTTACGGAATCATTCTGGTTACTGGTCCTACAGGTTCAGGGAAAACAACAACGTTGTATTCTGCGTTAACATCAGTTAACTCAATAGATACAAACGTTATGACCGCAGAAGACCCTGTTGAATACATGCTTCACGGCGTTAACCAGGTTCAGTGTAAACCTGAAATCGGTTTAACATTTGCTGCGGCTCTGCGTTCTTTCTTGAGACAAGACCCTGACGTTATCATGGTTGGCGAAATTCGTGACTTTGAAACAGCAGAAATCGCAATCAAGGCTTCGATGACAGGTCATATGGTTCTTTCGACACTGCATACAAACGATGCTCCAGGTACTATCGGTCGTATCGTTAATATGGGTATTGAACCGTTCATGGTAACAACCTCAGTTATTCTTGTTCAGGCACAACGTCTTGTTCGTAAGAAGCCAATTTGGTATTACGCCAGAACTGCTTAGACGTCTAGACTTACCTCATATCAATGAAAGAAATATGATGTTCTATAAAGGTAAAGGCTGTGAATCTTGTAACAATAATGGGACTAAGGGACGTATCGGTATCTATGAAGTTATGATGATGTCCGAACGTTTAAGAGACATTATTCTTAATGGTGGTTCTACAGACGATATCAGACGTCAGGCTATTGAAGAAGGCATGTTGTCTTTGCGTGAATCTGCTTTACGTAAAGCTCTAACAGGTATTACCACACTAGAAGAAGTTGTCCGTGTTACTATGGGCGACCACTAAAAATCAACTAGTAATTAATAATTATAAATTAGGAATTAAAAGCAAAAATTTGCTTTTAATTCCTAATTTTTTAATATAGAATGGTTTAAATAACACATCCTCTTTTTAAGGAGAGCAATAAATGTTTGTTCTTAATGACCTTTTGAACCTTGTTATAGAAAACGGTGCATCAGATTTACACATCACAGTAGGAACTCCACCTGTTATTCGTGTTGACGGTGAATTAATTCAAACAGACCTTGATGTTTTGACTCCAATGGATACAAGATCTTTGATTTATAATATGCTTACAGCCGAACAACAGAAGGAATTTGAAGAAAATATGGAATTAGACCTTTCCTATTCTGTTCATGGTTTTGGGCGATTCCGTGTTAATGTTTATAAGCAAAGAGGCTGTATTGGTGCTGCTTTCCGTATTATTCCAACAAAGATTCCTACTTTGGAAGAATTGAGATTACCTGAAAAATTACGTGATTTCACAAGAATGCGTAAAGGTCTAATTCTTTTCACAGGTCCTACTGGGTCTGGCAAATCTACATCATTAGCTTGTCTTATTAATATTATCAATGAAACAAGAAGATGCCACATAATGACCATTGAAGATCCTATAGAATATTTGCATTATCACAAACGTTCTATTGTAAATCAGCGTGAACTACATATCGATACCAAATCTTTCGATGAAGCTCTTAGACGTGTTCTTCGTGAAGACCCAGACGTTATTCTCGTAGGTGAAATGCGTGACCTTGAAACAGTTGCCGCAGCATGTACAATGGCAGAAACAGGCCACTTGGTATTTGGA
>ONIU01000022.1 GCA_900317935.1 uncultured bacterium | reverse complement strand
CTTGGCGGTGTCTTTCCGCAGTTTTCCCTTTGAGCCAGTGTAAAAGTTTTCATTTGATACTCCTTATTTTTTTTATTCAACCAGTGACGGTGATGGGAGTCGGACCCATCTGGCAGTGTGGCCAGTAGTTTTGAGAGAACCTTGTTGATGAGTGTGCTTTTGTAGAAGTAGAAGTTGAAGACGAACTAACGGAACAAAAACGCCCAAAATCACTACCTCAAACCGATACCGTCATGTATAGGCTGCAAGGGGCTTGACCCTACACAGCCTTAAACCCGAGATAATCGGAGTCTTGGACAATAATTAACACGGTTGTTAATTCTGCCGATAAAGAGAAAGAAGTATTTATTACCCCTTTCTCGGGGATTGAAACTACTAAGCTAACTTAGGTAACTTCAACATGAAGTTATCTAAATCTTCTCTGTGATACCGCAATTCTCTAACAAAACATGGAGGCTTACGACCACCAATCTGGGGAGCAATATTTGAAAAGGATGTAACATCCATTTTCAGATATTCCGCAGCTTCTTGTTTTGTGAACCATGGCGATATTGCCCTGATATGGTCTAATGGTCTAGTTTGTCTCATAAAGCACCTCCCCAGGCATTGAAAACAATAAATATTGAATATATTGAAAGGGTTAAGCACATCAGAACAGAGTAAAAGTCGAACTTTGTCATTTGTAACCACCTTTAAAATAGTTATCATCAACAATGGGGCGATTCTTTTCCCAGTAGACTTCTATTCCTAGGTCTGAAGTTTCCCTAAAAAATCCTTCAGCTTCTTCTTTTTTTAAAAAAACAAATGTTCCTAGAAAATTTACTCGTTCACCTATTGTCTGAGAATCAGGTGAAATAAGAGCACCATTGTATTTTTTTACAAGATCTACGTAACTTTCGTTACACACCTTGTCTAAATCGTTGTTTTGAGTAATTCTTACTGCATAGCCTTTAACTTCGCTCATTTTGAAGCCTCCATATTTCGAGCTTTTTCCAATAATGCCCTTCGTTCTTCTTCTAATTTCTGCTGATCAATCTGGAAGTAATCATCGAGAATTTCATCTTCGTTACAAGATTGTAAGGGCCAGCCGAAATCATCGTAATTGCAAGGTGAACCCATTGGCATATGCAGTTTTAAATGATGCTTTTCATAAGCAAAATCCAGAAAATCTTTTATAAGGAATTTTCCCATTTTTCAAGTTCTGTCATTTGTTAACTCCTGTGGTAAGAGACTCGAATTTTTATTGTTAAAAAGAAAGAGCTTCAAGCCTGGACCCTGTAACCACACTTGAAACTCTTTCACAAAAACAGATTTCCTTGCAGAAACCCGCTTTATGTCATATATTATTATCAGGGTTTTAAGGCGATGCTGCCCTTGTCGTCGTGGAGGATTCCAAGAGCAGCGTCTGGAACGGCATGGAAATTATTAACTTTGGGAGCTTCTAATTTTTTATCCGTTCCATGGTTTTAATTGTATAAAAATTGTAAACAAAAGTCAATATGCGTTTACGATTTTTATACAAGAGGAAAAATATAAATGTTTAAAGATAAGCTAGGGAAGCTTCTAGACGAAGCAAAAAAAAATGGAAAATCAGCAGCTAAAATAGCAGAAGAATTAAAAATAGCAAGAGCTATGTTTACTCATTGGCGAAATGGTAGAAGCTTTCCAAACGAAAAAACAATAGAAAAGATAGCAAACTATTTCAATGTTACAACCGATTATCTTCTTAAAACTGATGAACAACCAGCTCTCAAATTTCAACAACTCAAATTCTGGCCAGAATAATTCACCCACCTCACTCACCCCCGAAGAATCAGAATTCATTAAAATCTACCGCTCCCTCGACGGCTCCAACCGCCTCAAACTGCTGGCGTTCATTTCTTCACTTAATTCCCCCAAACCAACGAACTAACCTCTAAAAGTTAAGGAATAAAAATATGGACGAAAATCAAAAGAGATATTTCTATGAAATGTTTGATATGTATGTTCATAAAACTTATTATTCAAAATGCCTTGATTGGTGTAAGTCTTTTGATAAATGGATTCAAATAATTGTATCTATCATAACTATCGTTGGAATTTCAGTTCTTCAGTCCAAATTTAAAAATATAGAAATTTGGTTTTATCTGATGGTTGGTTTACAAATACTTTCTTTAATTCTTTCTTTATTTTTTGATGCAAAAGGGAAAATAATCAAATTGGAATTGCTTTTGAAAGAACTCAACACCTTATATATAGAAATGGCTAATGAATGGTTTAATGTGTCAAATGGCAATCTTTCACGTTTTGAAATACATAAACTATGGCTAGATTTTAAAAAGCGTAACGACTCATTAGAATTACCCGACGGAACTATCGGTTGGTTTTGGTATATGAGTTCTTCTGAAAAAGAAGCAAAAACTTATTTTGATAAATATTATCCAAAGGAGTAAAAAAAATGAGCGATAATAACAATTCAAGTAAACCTTTGCTAGAAAATAGAAATATGCCTACAGTAAATACAAAACCTGATCTTCCAAAAGTTCAGCCCCCTAAAAGTGATTCAAAAGATTAACATTTTATATTACTCTTTTTTAGGTGGCTTACATTTTGGCAGTTGAACTTTGGAATGGTTAACCTGGGGCATTCTGGAAAGTTTACTAGCTTTTAGCAATCTCTTTAGTATTGCATCTGAAATTAAGATATAAGCAATAAAAATGAGTATAATAATACATATTAATTGAATTATTTGCATACTAACCTAATCATAGTACCGATTGAGCCAAAAGTACAGAGTAAATTTAATATTCTTTGGTTTTCGTTGACGTTAACAAAAACCAAAATATATAATAAGAATTATGGACTATCGAAAAACTGCAAACGACCCAAATTTTATACATATTGCCGACATCGGCAATATGTTCTAATTGTTTTATAAAGCTAGTTCCTGTATGCACAGAATAATATGGAAAGGTTAAACATGGATAGTAAAATATTTGAAGAATTAAAAAGAATCAATGAATACAATTCTGAATTTTGGTATGCAAGAGATATTCAAAAGACTTTAGAATATACAAAATGGAGCAATTTTTTAAAGGTTATCGAAAAAGCCAAAGAATCATGCCAAAATTCTAATATTGGTATAGATGATAATTTTTGTGAAATAGCAAGAACTATAGAGATAGGTAATAATGCAATCAGGGAAATAGACGATATAATGTTGTCGAGATACGCCTGTTACCTTATCGTAATGAATGGCGACCCAAGAAAAGAAGTCATAGCATTAGGACAAACATATTTTGCTATTCAAACAAGACAGCAAGAAATAATGGAGCAGTTCGACCAGCTTTCAGAAGACAACAAAAGACTTAAAATCAGAAATGAAATGAAAGAGCATAACAAGTCTTTGTCTGAAGCTGCGCAATTAGCTGGAGTAAAAGAACCAAAAGATTTTGCTTATTTTCATAATCGAGGCTATCAAGGTCTTTATGGCGGTCTTGGAAGGAAAGAAATTCACGAAAGAAAAGGTTTGAAGAAAAGTCAGGATATTTTAGATCATATGGGAAGCACAGAATTAGCAGCTAATCTATTCAGAGCAACCCAAACAGAAGAAAAACTAAGACGTGAAAATATTAATGGTCTAAAAGAAGCGAGCGAAACCCATTATAAAGTTGGTAAAAAAGTTAGAAAAACCATCGAAGAACTAGGTGGAACTATGCCAGAGGATTTACCAACTCCAGAAAAAAGCATTTCACAAATTGAAAGAGAACAAAGAAAGAAAATAGAAAACAAAGATAAAAAATAAAGTTTTTTTGATGTTTTTCCTGCGTCAATGCGTCAAGTTTTTTACTTGACTTATAATATATTTATGGTATTTTATAAACAAACAAACGCAGATTTGACGCGAGGATATCGGAGGCAATGAGAACGGTAAATGGTTTCGAGTCCCGTATCCCGCTCTCACGAAAACCTCTGGTAATTTAAGTCTTGGAAAACCAAAAAACTTAGCGTCAAGTGGCGCGTCAAGTTTTAAAATTGCCGGAGGTTTTATTATGTCCTGGTTGGTTCCAAGAAAAAACAGACAAGGAAAAACCGTCTCTTGGCTTTATCGTTATAAAGACAATTACGGCATAGAACATCAAAGATCAACAAGAGAAAAAGACTTTAAATCAGCTCAAAGAATTCAAAAACATTGGGATGCATACCTACTTTTAAACGGTTGCTTTCCAGAAGAAGAAGAAAATATTAGAACCCCTGAAGAATTTGAAATAGAAGAACAAATAAAAAGATTCTTACACTATAAATCTGCAGAATTAAAACCTTCAACAATACAAAGATACAAAAATCATTTTGATGTGCTGCTATCGTTTTTGAACAGAAAACATGTTTATTATTTCGACCAAGTAAATACAACTCTCATGGCAGATTATAAATTTGAGCGCTTAAAAAGCGGAATTTCATACAAGACTGTTTTTGAAGATCTAGCAATTTTTAGATCATTAATTAAAAGTCTTGTAGAGGAAGAAGTATTAGAAACTAATCCGGTAAAAAAGTGGCCAGAAATACCCAAAAAAATACCTAAACACCCAGAAACGTTAGGGCCCTATTCCGATGAAGAAGTTTTAAATATTCTTTCCTACGCAAAAGAAAAAATGCCTTATTTCTACCCCATAGCGATGGTTGCTTTTTATGCAGGTCTAAGAGCTGGTGAAATAAGAGATTTAAAAGTAAAGGATTTGGATTTTAATAACGGTATTATGACAGTCTTCAATCAGAAGTCGGTTCGCGATGCCGGAACAGCATACCGTAAAATTTTAATGCATCCGGACCTGATTGTTGTGCTTAAACAAAAATGTAAATTATGCTTGCCTGAAGCTTTTGTTTTCGCTTCAGAACAATACCGATGGAAGAAATGGGCAACTCATGACTTAAAGAAAGCCTGCAAGGATTTAAACATTCAATATAGAAGATTTCATGGCTGCCGTCATACATTCGCTACCAAGTTAGCCAATTCCGGCATTGGTTTACCAAAAGTCCAGGCAGCATTAGGACATACAAATCTTGCAACTACTCAACGTTATGTTAAGTCAAATATGCTCGATAAAAATGACTTGGATAAAATCAGCTTTAGTTAATTACCGATTGCAGTCAAGTGCTGCTAGCTCTTTCACAAAAGAATCTGAAAAGTAAAAGGCTTGTATCAGCTCACGTATAGCAAGCCTACAAGCCTTTTGTCTGCTATACTCCTGAATCAGCGAGAAAGGAGGTTAAGCAGTGAAAAAAGTATTGCTCATACTTCTGTTAGTTTTAGTGATGTTGTTCGTAGCAGCACCACTTAGCTAAGGTTTATCAGCTTGCGAGTATATCCAGTACTTGCAAGCTCCTAAACAAAGTATAGCAAAATTTTTAGTAATTGTAAAACTTACCTTTCTCTCTGGTTCTTTTTAACTCACGAAATTATTTTACTATAAAAGCAGTAACGGCTATAAAACTTAAGCTTCTCCAGAAGTTTCTAGATCTTCTTTGCTTCTGATAATATTTCTTCAATTCTTGAGATTGCTTCTTTTGCTGTTCTATTGTTTCTTCGTGCTTCTTTAATAGTGTTTGAAGCTGATTTGATTTGTTCTCTAGCTGAATCAGTTCTTTCAGTGATTTTTCTAGCTCGGTCTTTGATTTCTGCAATTCGTTCTGAGCTTTCTCTAGCTTCTTCTCTTGTTCGCTGGTTGATTCTTTCAATATTTTCAAGTTCAGTTTCAAGTCGCTCATCTGTTTTTCTGTCAAAATGTAATCGGCAGATGCAGACAAAGACAATGATAAGAACAACGCCAAAAGGAAGATAGATGAGTATTTGTGATGATAGGTCATTCATTAAAGCCCTCCAATACTAAGTTATATATTTATAGCTTAGTACAGAATCAGCATTTGTACAAGATTTTAGAGTGAAAAATATTAAAAAATAATTAATTTATCTATTGACATACTGCACGCAGTATGATATACTTAATATATCGAAAGGAGGAAAACTAAAAATGAAAAAGGAGGGTTAAGATGAAAACCTTGATTAAGGTTTCAATCTTAGTAAGCTTCTTACTTGCAAGCGTAGCTGCTAACTAAGATTAAAAAGGGGAGTAGCCGAAAGGCGAAACCCTGCTTAACCCTCACTTATTTCAATCATAACACAAAGAAAGGAAAATGTAAAATGGCAATACCAGAATCAAACAGAAGAGCTATAAACAAGTATAATGCTAAGAATTATGATACTATTTCAGTCAGATTACCTAAAGAACTTGTTCAGCAGTTCAGAGAAAAGGTTGCTTCTAATAATGACTCACAAGCGAAAATAATAAAAGAAGCTATTGAAGCTTATCTAAATAAATAAACAAAAAGCCTGGAATTATACCAGGCTTTTTATAAGCAAAGATTTTTATTTCATTTTTTCAACCTTTTTGTATTGGTAGTGGGGGATGTTCAGGCAGTGGCGGGAATACACCTTGTTTTTGTTCGTTGCTTCTATTGCTCAAAATATTCATATATTTATCTAAAATTCGTGTTCCCACAGCTCCACCGCCAGCAAGAATTGAAAATAGATTGTAGTCAAACTTATCTGGAGCGACATAGAGGCAATAGGCGGAAACAATCAGAAATGCAAAGAAACCACAAAAAGACATAACTTTTGTTGATGAAATATGACCATCTTTATCTTTAAACATTTGTTACCTCCAGAATGATTTCATCATCAGCTTTTATGAGTTCCATGAATTCATCTATTGCTTTCCTTGAATTAACTAAATCACCTTCATTATTGATACTTTGCCCTAATAAAATGCAACCGGTAGTATTCTTGGGGTAATTTCCAGCGTGAATTAAAATACCATCTCTATTAGGAACATTCATTATAAGCAAATGCAAATAAGGGAATTTAGTAGACCAATGTCTGACGCATTGATATTTCCCTTCCGGGATGCAGCTGATATTTCTTTCGTTATTTCTGTCTGGAAGCTCCAAAGTATAAAAAGGTGTTTTGCGATCTTTTATACCTGTAATAATTCCAAGTGTTCTATCTTCTAGAAAAGAATATCTAATTAACTTAAGTATCATTTATTATACCTCCTGTAACATTGCCCACATTCCAGGTAGTCTCCCATATCCATTAAAACAACCTTTGAGCCATTGGGATTTCTACAACTTCTTTGCGGACAAAAGCCATTTTCGACGTCTTCCGGGTTATTTAAATTATTTACAGGGTACAGTTCTTGGGACCAGTTTACACCCAAGCTATTGCTTTGCTGTTCAGCGATTTCATTAGAAAAGGTATCATTGTTTTTTCTTAAAAGTTTACTCTTGTTTTTCACTTAAATAAAACCTTGGTAATGAGCACACCAACAGCACTTCCACCAGTTGAAACAACAATTCCAATAAAACCGATAATAGCTATATAGATTTTTTCATGAGATGAAAGTTTTTGAATATCTTCGCGCACCATCTCAATTTTATTGCTTAGTTCTTTATATTCTTCACGAAGTTCTTTATGATCATCTTTAAGATGATTAATCTCATTCACTAAACATTCATGATTTGAGCAATAATCTTTATCTTTTGTCATTTTAACAATTCCTTACTGTTCATTATTTTCAGGAAGATTTTCAATTTCTTCACGGGTTCTGTTTATTTCGTCACGGATTGCCTGACGTTGAGCGTGCAGCTCGTTAATATCGTATGGCGCTTGTTGCCCGATTGCTAAATATTCCTGGTATTTTGCTATTTTCCAGTCTCCAATCGGTGAACAACTCGACGTCAGCTGGGATGTTAAATCTCGTATTTTTTGTTCTAGTCTTTCTCTTTCGTTCATAGTTTTCTATCTCCTTCTTAAATAATGAATTAAAATAATTTTGGATATTATTTAAAGTTCTATAACAATCAAATCTTTTCAGATTGCCTACCCATGATTTATGCATATTAAAAACATCTGGGAATTTAATCCGGCCAGATTCAACCTTTTTCTTGAGTTTTCTAAGTTTTCGTCTATGTCTGGTTATATTTTGGCTGCAAACTCTTTTAACGATGTGACCTGTTTTTGTAATTGAATATTTGATCTTTAAAAATCTAAAACCTGCTGAAAGTTTTCTAATTTGGGTTTTGTTGTCGCTTAAAGTTAATCCTAATCTGGAAGATATTTCTTTTATCTGAATCAATAATGCTTTTAAAAATTGTTTATCTTTATCTATCACATAGAAATCATCCATATAACGAGCGTAGTATTTAATTCCCTTTACGATTTTAATATAATTATCTATTTCCGAAGCATATACTATTCCAGCTATTTGAGATATTTGCGAGCCGATTCCTACTGATTTATAAATAAAAGCTTTACCAGTTAGAGCTTTTTTATCTATTTTTTCATATTCCAGGGAATTGAAAACCTGGTTAACGGCTTCTTTTCTTTCAGATTCAGATAAATAAGAGACGTCAATTTTAAAAGTATCAATAAGCTTTTTTATAAAATTGATTGCTTTTTCATCTTTTATATATTTGATAAATATTTCTAATAATTTTTCATGATTAATATTGTCGAAAAACTTTCTGAAATCGCAAAGTAATATATAGCCATCCGTTCCATACTTTCTAATATATTTTTGCAAATGAACAGATAATCTTTTTCTGCAAAAATCAATTCCTTTATTTTTCTGAGATGCGCCATTATCATAAATCAGATACTTGTTTAAATATGGAGTCAGAATATTATCACAAACTGTTCTTTGAACTACTCTATCTGAAATATGCAAAGATTTAATTAATCTTACGTGGCCGCGCTCGTTTAATTTAAAAGCATTAAAAGGCTTTTGTTCGTATTTATTTGTTCTAATTAAATTACTAATTTCGTTCAAATTAGCGAAAAGATTAGATTCAAATTTTTGAACAGAAGCTTTCCAATTACTATTTTTCTGAGCTCTATGAAAAGCGTCATAAAGCTCATTTAGACCAGATATTTTGTATATTAAATCTTTTTCCAAAGTTTTTTTTATTGCTTTATTTCGTATATAGCGGTAACTGACGAATCAGACCGCATCGAAATAATTATTTATCTGATTAAATACCAGAATAGATGTTCTTTCCTATCCTTAAACCCATTTCGGTTTACAACCTACACTTAGAATGGGGTCAGATATCGGACGAACGCCATTAGCATTCGACGCACCGTTGTTGTTGGCATTGCCGTTGTTGTTGACATTGGCAAAGTTCGTCGAAGAGGCGACGGCACGGAGCCACCAGTTGTTGCGGGCACTATTTATAAAGAACACCATTGTTTTGTTTATCCTTTATTTTGTTAGCTATTCTATTGTCTGATTTTCTCCATCTTTTCAACAAAAAGCGTTCTTTTTCGATGCTTCCTATATATGCTTGAAGCTTTTCAGCTTTCACTGGGAGTATAGATATTACAAACTGCATTTCTATCAATAATTGATCGCATGAATAAATGGCTGCATTCTGCAATTCTCTTCTTTGATTGAATTCAATCATAGACATAGGATAGATAGAGTTAGCAGCTACGATATAAAGAACAATATTTCTTGATAACTCATAGAGAGAATTTCTAAATGTAGAAAGTAACCATTCTGGCCATTCTTCAGAAACCTTCGAAATATTATATTTAGTAAAAATGGAATCGAGGGTTTTCTTATCTTCATCATTCATTTTTACCAAATTTTCTAACATTTTTACGGATCTGATTTTATCTTTTGTTCCAAAATCTCTAAGTAATAAAGTTGCTATGCTTCTTCTTAAACAAAGAGCATTATGGAAAAATTCTAATTCAGAAAGGCTTCTTTTACTTTTTATTACAGACATAGAATAGCTCCATCCAGCCGCGCAAAGGCGGCCGGATTAAAGATTATTTAAAAAGGATAAACGGACGAACGCCATTAGCATGCGACGCACCGTGGCTGATGGCATGGCCGTAGTAGTTGACAAGGGCAAAGTGCGCCGAAGAGGCGACGGCACGGAGCCACCAGTAGTAGCGGGCACTAGTACCACCGTTCAAACCTAATCCACATTGAATCATTTCCGGATTCAAAGCAAATAATGGAAGCTGGCTCTTCCCACAGCCAACATCATATAGAGAAGATGAACAAACCATAGTCCCATAAACCATTGGTTCACTCATCAAATCTATAGTTCTAGATGCTTGCCAAGCCCAGGAAGACGAAGCGCCGACAAGACCACCGCCAGCCATAGAATCTAATGTTGCAGTCATTGCCGTAGAAAGCAGGTCCTTATGCGAAAGAATATGAGAAGAACCAAAAGCATTAGCTACAGCGGTAGCATAAGCGGGTAAGACATCGGTATACATATAAGAACCGACATACGCATTAGCGGTAGTATTTGACGCATTCATTTTTGCAGTTGTCTTAAAACAATCTTCTGGAACCAACACGGTATGATGTGCTGTAATTTCAGTATCACCACAATGTAAAAAATAATCATGACCAGCAACCAACCATCTAACTGTTTCGGATCCACCCAAAGTTGAGCTCATAGCCATTTCAATATAGCTGCCGATAGGAATACCGGAAAAATCTCCTGCTGCTATCTTTGTAGAAAGTTGAGCCAAAGTGAATTCTGAAAGAAGATTCTTGCGTTGATATGCTCCATTCCAGGCACCGGCTGTATTATCCAATGGAGCTCTTGAAGCAATCATAGCTCTGATTATGTCTGCATAATCAGAGAATTTAACATTACTCATGTTATATACCTCACTTAATGCGTTTTTAATGTCTAATTTAATAGCTTCCAAATCAGCTAATTGCTGAGAAAAAGTTTTTGTTGCCATTATTAAACCTCTTTGTTTGTTGCAGACCCAGAATCTTCATTCTTTGGCTCTTCAATTTTAATCATTTCAGAAATAGCCTTAGATATTTTTAAAGCCAAAGAAGGCTGAATTATTATCCTGGCCTTAGTATTAAGATAGATTTCTTCAGGCTTTTCTCTTCCATCCGATTCAGCTTTCAATCTCGTTGCAGCATAATCAACCTGGGCAAAATCTATTATAAGTTCTCCATCGCCAGGATGAACCCTGAATGTATTAACATATTTAGGTTCTAGATTTTGGTTTTGTTCGACGTATTTCATATATTCCTCCTGTTGGTTTTAATTTTATTATTTAATTAATTTTCTGCATTCTCGAAAAATCTTCATCAGTAAAAACGTTTTTAAATAAAAGAGTTTTCTTTAAGGAACGAAATTTTCTTTTAAAATCGTCCACTTGTTCAGCAAGCTCTTGAACCGCTCTAAGCGCTATACCAGCGGTATCATGAAAACTGATAAGTTTTGAACTTCTACCGTTCACGTCAAAAGCTTCGTTGAAATCCCTGGCCATGGGTCCAATATGAGCATTTCCTAAATCATCTTTATAATTCCATTTTTTAATTCGTAATTTCTTCAGAGTATTTAAGACCCAGATATCTTCAATATTGGTTTTTAAGTTTTCATCAGAAGAACCTTGGCAAGTTCCTCTAGAACTAGTAATTGTTCCAGAAGCAGAAATATTACCATTAGTATCTACAGATACATATTTATTACTAGTCTTACAGTTGATAAAGAAATTAAGAACTTTGTTGAAAGTAATTACAGAACCGCTATTTCCGCTCAAAGAATAATCGACGTATTGACTATTAGCGCCAGATTGATGGTAGCTCGTAGGTGATAAATAGCAGTTTAAGCTACCGTTGCTATACGAAAAACCATTCGCATCTAACTGTAAATTTTTTACGTTATTAGAATCATTTGCATCATACCAGTTAAAGCCTATCTGAGTATTCGCAGTAACACTTCTTTTTGTAGTATTAGATACGCTTTCAGTTGCAAATAAACCTTGAGTAGAGATGCCAGCGCTTTTAGTGGTAGTCGATTTTTTAAGACTACACATAATACTTCCATCCATGGAAGCCGTGAAGACCCATCCGTCCGTATAAGTATAAGAAACCAAGGGACCGGCTAATGTATATTTTGTATCTACCGATGAAAAACCTCTATCAGAATCGCCGTTGGAATTATATAATCTAATAACAGCATCACTAAGACCTAACGAAGTACTTTCATATGTTAGAAAACCATTTGCAAGGGTAAATCCACCTATTTTCCCGCTTGTAGCCTCTATGTAACCCTTTATTCCGGCTCCACTTGAATTACTGTAAAAATACGGTGTATGTATATGACTATTGTCTAGATCAAAGCCTGAACCTGTAGAAAATTTTTGATCTGCAGGTTCCACGAAAGTAGAACTCTTAATAATCCCTGTGGTTATACTCCCACCTTTAATTGACGTATAATTCGAATTGGCTACAGCATTTCTAAAAGCTATCGCAGCATTAGCATTAGTATTTGCTGTATTTATGGCGGTATAGCTATCACCGCCGGTAATTACAACCTCGCCTTGAATCTGAAGCTTTCCACTTTTTTCATCATATCTTATATAATGTCTGTTAGATGCAGACCTATCACTATTGCCAAAGAAGAAACCATATCTAGTATCAGTAATTCCATCTACACCGTTAAGATTACCAATTCGCCCGATAAGGTTTGTGCTGATCCATGGTGTGCCGGAATGATTAAAAAGATCTATTTTTGGTGAATTACCATCAAAAAGAATATTACCAGAACCAGAAACGCCATAATCAACAAGAGATTGACCTTTTGTCATCTCAAAAATAGAACCATGCTGCTGTTTTAAAGCTAAAAATAAACCGGTTGAATCAGAGCTTTTATATGTTACCTTGGCCCAATAATCATAAGAAATACCTTCTTTAATTCTTACGATATCATTAACATTTATTCCTTTGTATGATTCAACATAAATAATGCAGTCCTGAGGCGTAATATCAGCTAAATACGTGCTACTACTATCATCAAGAATTGAAGCAGCTGCATCAAACAAACTCTCTTCGTAGGTAACATATTCCTGATAAGTAGAAAAAGAAGTTGATTCTCTGGTATCTGAAGAATCTACAATTCTCTTAATTACTGTATAGTCATCATCTAAAACAGTATTTGCATATTTTTGCCAATATAAATCAACAGAATAACTAGTGATAACAGCACCTGGTCTTACTATTTGCTGGCCACCCACAACAGAAACTTCATCATATTCAAAAACTGTAGTTTTTATCGTTCCACGAGCATGAATATTATTGAATTCTGCATCACCGTCTTGGCTAAGTTGCCAGCCTGTGTGTCCGCTGGCAAAATCCATAGTTCTGATTATACCGTCGGAAACAAGCTCGATGTTGTTGTTATAAAGTCTGTTATAGTCAATATTCCAACCGCCAATAGATGAAGCACCAACTGTATTTAAATCAAAGAATAAGTGACCGCCTTGCCAGCCTTCTATCCCTGAAGAATCTATTTTTACACCGTCAACAGTTAAGCCTACACCTCTCGCTGTTTCCATCAAATTAGAGATTACCCAGTCTGCTTCTACTTCATTAGCTTGTATTTTTGCGCAATATATAAGAGCTTGAATAGAATAATCTGAGCGATTGCCCCATACATCAACAGACACAGCAGAATAGTAATAATTTACAAGATAGTCAGAAACATCTATATCAACAAAAGTTCCAGCTCCATTTGTTGCCGCAATGTATCCTATTTTTGTGCCATGTTCACCCTGGATATTTGAGCGCCATATTTCGAAACCGGCAAGATCTGGTGGTGGATTTGTTAAAGAAACATTTATTCTCGTAGTCTTTAAGTAAGTTGATGCGGTTATATTCGGTGGAGCCGGTGCAACGCTGTCGCCCATTGTATTAATGCTACCAGTTACATAATCAGAATGTCCTGTAGATGTAACAAGCCTTACTCTAACGGTATAAACAGTATTTACCTTGACAGGAGAAATTTTAAAAGAATTTGTTTTTAGAAGGCCTAAAGCAAACCATTGACTAGGAGAAGATGTTTCACCATATTCAACCATAGCTGTTACATAAACGCCATTAGGAATAGTAAAAATTCCAGTTATAGAAGCAATACTAGTTCCATCTGGTAAAATATCAAAACCAGCATTAAGTGTTAATCCACTTGCAGAGGTAACCGAAACAGTCGATACTATAGGCTGTTCGTTCTGCCAGGCAACAGTAGGAGAAACAGAACCAGAAGTATAAATATTTTCGTCATATTTTACGGCTTCAATTCTGTTTATATGGTCGCCGATCTGCAAGGAAGTAATCTTAAACAAGGAATTATTCATTCCTTTTTCTGGATAGTTAATCGTGATAACTGTGCCAATTTTACAATTTTCAGGCAAAAATCTAGTGTTGAAAAGTATTTTGTTGGCTTCGACCAAAGATTTTTTGCAAGTATATTCAAGTATTTTCTGAGCAGTTTCTGCATCTCTTATTAAATAACTTTCACCTTCAAAAAGTTGTTCATCAATTCTCGCTATACTTTCTGCATTCTGATACTGAGAAGTCTGCATAAACATACCAGTTATCGGATTGTAACAGTAATCAAGAATTCCTTTGTTGTAAACTCTTCCAGTGAAAGAACCAGCGCCAAACCTTATAAGCTCTATATTATTTTTTGTGTATGTGTATGAAGAAGTAGAAGCAATATCTATAGTCAGTCTTCTCTTACCGTCAGTGCCTATTTCATATGTTCCACGAATAGCTCTGCATATTTCATCTATCCATGATTGAGCTGAGCGATTGTCATATAATACACCGTCAAGCTTTAGGCCGATTAAATTAATATAAGATATAGCTGTTTCAAAAGAAGCTGTATCAATATCATTTGTGCTTATTCCAAGGCCCCAGCCGCAAGCACCACTTGCAGCGGTTTTAAGCAACCAATATAAAAATCTGGCTCCATTTCTGCATTCTTCAACGGTATGGGTTCCAAGCTTCAAACCAATAACTTCAGCGCCAATTTCAACATAACTACCGTCATCGTTTAATCTTTTAGAAGTATCTGTAATCTGAATATAAGCAATACCAGGCTCATTTGCCTGACTTGCAGAGCCGGTATAACAAACATAGCCTTGCTCTGCTGCTTCTGCTCTTGTCATAGTCTTGTCGCCTACGCGAACATTGACAATATCATGAATTTCACCAATACAAAGATAATAAATTGCATCAGATTTGCTCTTTAAAATGCCTTTGACTGGTATCGGATTATTTGTATTACCACCGATTACTGTCGGAATAGTCACATTTAGAGCAGACATATGAACATCTTCATCAATACTGACCAATCTAGCAAATTCGTCTGGTATGTATCTTGAGTATTCAGGAGCTGTTGTTTCTGTAGCAGTTATATACATCTTTCCGTCTGCATTGGTTTCATAAGCTGAAACTTTACCTGACCATTTATAACCGTTATCTGTTTCGACATCTATAGAAGCATTCCATAAATCTTCTGTTAAAGGAATCTGCAAATCATAGTTAATAAGCTGAATATATAAAGTAGAAGCTACAGAACCTAAGTCTGAGAAACTTCTTGAAATATCTGGAGCATTAGTAATTCTACCTCTCCATGTTCCAGTGGAATTATCCGAAATGGTTTTATCCGCAAACTGGTAGATATTATTGCTTAAGGCTGTAATCTTGATTCTCATTATACAAGTTCCTCAAAAGTTACTTCAATAGAACAATCTAATGGGTTTTTCACGTCGCTGCTTCTTCCTGCCGGAGGATAAATAAGATAAGAATCTGAGACGTCATCCAGATCAGTGTAAATTATTGCATTATTCCAACCAGTTAAAGGTAGATTCTTATGTTCTGTCTTGGTTATATGTTCAAAACCACAACCGAAAACATGTCTTGGTTTTGTTTTCTGGTCCTTAAAATAAGAACCTCCATCGCTGGTAAAGGTATAAAAAGTGCAATCTATATCTGGTTCCCACTTAGCTACAGGTGAGAAATCTACATCAGAACCAATTATTATATTTCCCAGGGAAGGAACAGTATCATTATTTTCTAGAGTTTGAACCGGTATAGAGACTCTTACATACCGGTAAGAACTAGAACTTAACGCAAAAAAGCCTTTCAAAATTTTAAGATCATCTTTGGCCAAAGTTACATTTTTACTAACAGCTGGCGAAGACCAAGAATTAGAAGAGTTTGCCATTATTGTAGCTGTTTTGAAGTTTGCATTATTGAGCCATATTTTATCTACTTTTACAGCAGAACCTAAATCTATTGTGAGTGTAACAGCGCTAGAAAAGGCGCTGGCTTTCCACAATACTTCTGGGTCTAATTCCTTCAGATTGGCAGCAGGAAATAATGTATTGACGCTGCTTGCTGTGATCCCGATTATATTTCTAAAATTGTAATCTGGTAATATGCGCATCGTTTACCCCCAAATAGAAGCATTAGCTTTATCGTCGAGTATTTCGCCAAGAACTGAAGCAAGTTCAGGATTCTTAACACCAGCAATTTCTTTGAGTTTGCCTATTATCTCTTCAACATTCATTGATTGTCTGAATACTAAGGTATTATTAGTTGATTTCTGATTCTTAATTTCAGCAACAACGCTCAACATGTCGCCCAATTCGGTAGAAAGCTTCGATATAGCGTTTGATTCTTCTAAATCCGCAATAGTCTGAACATTGTCAGCAATCTGTTCCTGAATGCTTAAGTAAGCTTGAAAGCTTTCCTGCCATCTTTCAAAGGCTGCCGACCGCTCTTCTGTTGATAAATCAGTATTCAAAGCTTCATCTTTTGCGTCTTTATACATCTTTTCGTATACATTTGAAGCCTGTTCCCAGATACTTTGCTGCTCTTTAACAGCTGCTTCACGAACTGAGTCATTAGAAGAATTAAGGCGTTTGTTCAAATCAGCATCCTTCATATAGGATTCTTCAAGTAACGGCAACATTGTCTGAACCATATCAGAATTACCCATTACATCTCTGTTGCCTAAAAGCATATCCATTACACTACCAGAGGAACTTCCTGCCAAACTGGCCAATGTAGTAGAATTAGTAAAATTAGAAAGCAGATTTGTTCTTGCATCCTGTTGAGCTTTAATATAATTCGTATGGGCTTCTTCCATTTGTTGAAGCATTTCTGTTCTTGTCTCAAGGTCATATTTATAGCTAGTGTTTAGTTTTTCTCGTAGAGAAGATATTTCACTATTTAAGCTGTTTATCTGATTGTTGATATAATAATTACTGTAATACGAGTAATAACCTTTTTTCCTCTGTGAATTTAATTTTGAAATCTGGGCTTGTTTTACATTGATTTGAGATTGAAAACCAGCTTTCTCTTCATCAGAATAAAGCATAACCTGGGAAGCATTATATGCTTTCTGAGCATCGAGATAGCTGTTGTATGAAGCAGCTACTGAATTGTCACGGCCAAGCATATAGTTATTATAATTATTTAAAGCTTGTTCACTAAGAGCTTGTTTCTGTAAATCTTCTACATATTTAATACTTGCTTGCGCCTGTTCAGCTCCGTGAAGCGTTATGGTCTTCTTTTTCTTAAAGATGTTCTTTGATTTATGAGAAGATGTCCATGTTTTGTTATATACGGCATTATCTATGAGTTCTCTTGTTGCATCTGAAATGCCTGTTGCAAGATATATAGATTCAGCTAACTCTTTAGCCTGGTCTACCTGGGCGTTTAATTCGGCAGATTTATTAAGATTTTCTTTTCCCACAACCTTAGTTTTACCGAATATACCACCTTCACCAAACAAGAAGTTTGTTGCTGTGCCTATTAAACCACCAGTTAGTAAATTGCTGCCAAGAGCACCTAACGATATTTTTCCACTATCATTGACAACCTGTTTAAATAAACCGTTACCCAAAGCACCAGATTTATCAGCAGTTTTTGTTAGAGCAGAAGAAATAGATGCACTCACGCCACTGCCTACAACACCGCTAATAACTGACTGCAAATTAGACGCAAAACCAGAAAAATCAGCAGAAGCAAAACCGTCAGCTATGGCGTTGGAAATACCATCAGTAAATTGCTTTTGTAAATAATCCGCAGTTTCGTTTATGTCTTGGCGAGTGGAAACATTGTTTATTATTTTTACATAATCAATATCTGAAGGCATAACAACACCAGCCTGTTTAAAGAAATTGTTGTAAAGGCTGTTTTGTTGAGTTTTGTTGTCTGCTCTTATAAAGCTATTCCAATAACCAATTTCTTCAGATCTTTTCTTGAATTCTTTTTCTGCTAATAGTTTGTTTTGTTCTTCTAGCTTTTTATTTACTTCATCTATATTTTCACCTGTTTTAAACCAGTAGTTAGGCATTAAAGAAGCAACACTTAAAACCTCTGTAGAAACATCTAACATTTCGCTTGTTGTTTCTGGAAGTTTGGGAAGTTTATCTTTTGCTAAAGTATCTATTTTACTTGCAATAGAAGAGAATTTAGAATCTATATTACTAATGTTGGTGCTTACTGTTTTTAATTCAGTTACGGTTTCTTTGCCGAAAATATGAGGAAATAAAGATTCTACCCCAGATACTGTAGATTTTTTTAAATCTTTTAAGTAACTAGTAAATTGATCTACTTTAACTGAAGTTCTAGCTTCCTCTTTAAATTGCTCAAGATGGTTCGTTGCATCGGTTATAAGTTTATCAACCGTATCTAGTTGAGACTTTATAGAAGCTAAGGCATCTGATTTGCCACTGAATTTATTTCCAGCATTATAGGCTCTAGCAAATCTTTCATTATCATAATCACCTAACCACCACTGTTTATCTAGGTAATCAAAATCTTTCTGAACTTCAGATTTCCATTTTTTAAGACCTTCGATTTCCAGGCGCTTTTGTTCTATAACACCCTGAACACCGAGCTTGCTCCCTTGAAATTCTCCGGAAAATTTACCTTTACTTACCCAATCATAATAATCTTTTAAGACACTTGTAAAAGTTTTTAAAACGGGAACTCCCTCGGTTTTTATCAAATCAATAGTGCTTTTAATTACCGGAATACCATCATCTCTTAAAAAATCAATTATAGGCTCAGCTCCATCGGCCAGACATTTCTTTAATTCGGTATTTAAATTACTTACACTAGTTTCAAATTGATTGAATTTATCCGAAGATGTTTCACCAACAGAACTTAACGCGTCAAGATCTACTTTGCTTTGTTTTATTACTTCATTTAATAAAGCAGTTCTATTTTTTAATAGATCAGCAGAATTAGTAACTTTCGAAAATTTTTCCGGTAATATTCCTAATTCATTCAAAGCCTTACCATTACCAGATGAAATAGCGCTAACTATTTTATCAAAAGTTTCTTGAAGAGATAAACCCAATAAATCACCCTTTGCATCTGCAATCTGATACAACTTTTCGATTGCTTCAATATCATTAATACCGGCAACTCTTAATGCTTTTGTTGCCGATTTCATAAGTTCTATATCTGTTATCTGGTTCCTGGTTGCTTTTCTAAATCTAGCAACCAATTCATCTGCATTTTTACCAATAGATTCAGTATAACTTTTAAAATTTTGTTGAGCCTCTAATAAGTTTGTTCCTTCTCTTAAATAATCATAAGCAGTTTTAATTCCTCTTCCTGCTTTTTTTATTAATTCAACAGAAGCATAAACGCCTTGGGCGTAGTCACTCCAGGAAGCATTGCTATTTTCTATAACAACTTTGCTTTTATTAATTACATTATTCAAGCTCGTAAAACTTTGTTTTAATAATGTATTCTGCTGGATAGCCTGAATATTATTTGATGTTATAGTTATATTAGCGTTATTAGTTGCCATTTTTATTTACACCTTATTTTTTTCTTGTTATAATAAATATAGGGAGTAGAAAAGATGGATTTTGCAGAAAGAAACTTTGGGAAAAAAGCCAGATTAAATGCACTTATTCTTTTTTCTTCATTACTAATATCTTTTCTTTTGTTCATAATATTGTTTATGAAACATGAAACGCTTCCTTTTCTTTATTTAGTCTTCATTTCGTTATCCGTATGGGGCATAGTCTATTTCTTTTTATTCCTGTTTTTTATCGTATATAAGATAAACAGAAAAGTTTTAGCTATTTTTGAGTCTTGGTCTTGAGTATTTTCTGAACCACATTCCTTCTTGCAGCTAATGTGCTTGCTTCTGGTTTAGCAATATTTTTAGATTTACCGCCACAGAAAGCACGATAGAAAGCCTCATCAATATAGGGAATCTCAAAAGTATTTTCTATCAGCATAGTGAAGTCGCTTACTTCTAAGTTCCTTATTTCATCTGGAAGCCTGTTAAAGGCTCTGCAAAGTCTGACTATAAGTTTGTTATGGTCTTCGACCTGCTTGGCCTTGTCAGGCTTTATACGTTTCCCAGCTTTACTTGCTTTTCAAGGTCCTTTTCTATGGAAGTAAAAGAAGGGGTTAATACCTTTCTATCCATCCATATTGAAGCAATTAATCTCTGCTGGTCTATATCGAGTAGAGAGTTTATTTCATCTTTGTCGAAGTCTATAGAATCAGCTTTGGGGTTGAGAGCGATATAGCAAATATCCAGATCATCTTCTGCGCGATCCTTAAGAAAATTCCTTTTAGCATTCTCGTTTTCATCTGCGTATCTTTTTTCTCTTTGTTCGTTAAATTCCAACAGTCTTTCCTGTTGTGAAACCGTAAACCTTAAAGGCACTTTCTTGCCATTAAGAGTAAGCATAATCTTACCCATTCCATCATCTTTTATATCGAACCAGCCGTTATTTGGCATGTTTAACTCCTTTTATTTTTATCAAGACCCCTTCAGTCACTTTTGTGACAGCTCCCCCAACTTCTTAGGGGAGCATCTTTTTTAGGGTTATTTAAAAGTAAGCTTGAAATTGTCTTCACCTAAAGTTTCAAGCAGCTGACCGCTTAAACCATACATATTAAGTGAGTTTTCTTCACTGAATGCAGGAGCATCTAGATTAGCTTTTGAAGCTTCAAACATAACAATGTTCCCGGAGGTAGAACCGTGAGTGAGAGCTAAAGCGAAAGTATCTCTACTCTGGTAGTCAGCCCAGAAGGAATTGGTAGTTTCTAAAACCGCTTCAATAGTAGAACTCCATCGAGGATTTCTTTCAGTAATAATGTAAGGCATCAAACCAGTAGCTGAGTTTATATTTCCACGAGTAACAAGAGTGTTACCTGTTTCAAAGCTGAAATCTCTAGCTACTGCATCGCTCCATGAACCGAATGCAAAACCTTCGCTCTTCATTTCAACAGGTTCTGTTGCGTCATAAGTGGGTGTCGGATTAGGAGCGTCGCCAATACCCGCAAACAAGCCTTCCATTTCAAATTCCAATGATGCATATTCTCCATATCTACCTGATAAGCTCATATTTCCCATGCAACCAACGGCCTTAACAAGCAAACCATCTTTGTAAATATAAATGGTGCAGGTCTTCATGTTTGTGGCTGTGTTTGCAGGGGTATATTCGACACATTCAGAGCCTTCTGTTGATACAATGTTTTCTTTCAATGCACATGATTTCAATAATGGAGCAAATTCCGGAGGTGTATCAGGATCACCTGAACCCTTAGCTCTAACAACAATAGTAGCTTTAACTTTCTTGTTGATATAATTGGTAGGCTGTGCACTTATAGAAGAACGAACAACATTGTTTTCTAAAGAATCGCCTTCAACAGTTGGGTTTATGACTTCGCAAAGTATTGCATCTGACCCGGTAGGTGTTGCATCTGTTCCAGCGGTGGTTTCGACCTTTGCTAAAACAACCTGGTTTCTTGAAAATAGTAGAGACATTTTCTAACTCCTTCTTAAATGGGTAATCTTGATGGAACTTCTAGCAAGTATTTAAGATTGGCCACCACATAGGGATAACCTACAGCATCCTCGTCACCTTCCATCGGAGTGACAATTATGCTGTTCTTGTTCAAAACAGTTATTACGGCTTCCTCGATTAATGAAACAAAAACATCTATAAGCTCCAGGTTTTCTAGAACATAGACGTTATCAATGTCGGTTTCATCATCTTCAGAAGACTTCTTTATTATTGCATTGATACTGAAAGTGTAGCTTCTGTATGCAAACTGTCTGGTTCTGCCTCTTGAACCTGGAATAAGATGTATTTCAAGGCTTTCGCTGCTTTGGGGAATATCGTTATCATCCACACCAAATCGTATTACTGGAGAAGTGCTGAAATTTTCGGTGCACCAGTCGGCTAATGCTGCATTGGTTGTCAGCTCAGCCGAAAGAATGTCGAATATATCTTTTAAAGTCTTAGTTGCCACTTCTACCGCTCCTCTTGAATTCCAGCTTTCTCAAACATCTGTTGATTCTGTAAATAAGTCTTTCTTTAAAATATTCCACAATCTCATATTTATGATTTTCCCATGTGCGTTTAAACAATGGTCTTGCAGGAATATTTAATTTAACAGTATCTTTTCTTAAATGAATGCCCTTAAAATGCAGAAACTTCTTAAACTTCTGTGAAATACTGACTGTTCCGCCTTCTTCCATTTTCTTATTCAGACCTTTTGTTGTGGCGATAACAGTATTTCCATGCTTGAGGTTTATAGAAACAAATTTCATTTTTCCCCATGGCTTTCTGCGACCTTTTATATTTGAGATCTTACCTAATGGAACAAAACCACCAGTTGCTCTTTCACCTTTGAGTAATTTAACAGTTCTCTTGCCTGTATCACCAAGAGCCTGCCTTTGAACAGTTTTCCCTTCTCGACCCAGTTTCTGTAGGTCTTCAATAATTTCTTTCAAACCTTCTTCTTTGAGTCTCAGCTTCATTTGATTCTTACGTCTCCTATCAGAGAAAGGGTCCAACTAGAGAAGGATTCACCAGCAATACCTTTAACTATCCATACGCGGTTATCAGAATCGGTTATAGAATCATTGTGTTTTGGAGCTGCTGCGAGGCTGGATTTTAAAATAACTGCTGTCGGTGTGACCGCTTCACCGTCAGTAAAAGCAAGGTTTGACTCTGCTCTGTCGTTAAATATCGCTTTGATAGTAGAAGATTCACTGCCGTTTCTGGGTGAGTAGGTCACTTCTTCCGATACTTCATCGGCATTCATTATGTTTTCTAGGTCGTTTGCTAATTGTTCCTTGAAAGTCATCTTATACAACCTCTCAGCCAAAACCTTAGCCTTAATAATTGCCTCGTCTATCTTCTGCTCCACACATAACGCAACTGGAAATGGAGGCGGGCATAGACAGCCGAGGCAATCGGTAAAAACAGGGTCGAACCTGTCTAGTAAACTCATTAATGAGCAAGTTTTACTTTAACAGTAGAACTAGCTGAGCTGGAAGCCTGAACAGCGTAACCGACAATTACGTCTTTACCTATAGTGAGACCTGCTGAACCAGCAACTTTTACAAGTCCTGAATCGTTCTTTATTGCATCGCCTACAGCCATTGTATCTGTTGTGGTTTTCTTTGGAAGGTCGAAAACACCTTCTATTGCTACTGCGCCAGTAGCACCATTAGGAATATCTGCAACAGCAACACCGCAGAACTTGCCTATAACTACAACTGCACCGCTGTCAATCTTTGAACCAGTGCCGTTTGTGTATTCTATTACGTTTCCATCATTTACTACGTTATTCATGGTTATTTACCTTTCTTTATTCATTTGTCTGGTTATGATTGGAGCCGTTAAGCAACAATCATAACCTAACATCAATTACTCTCTGCTAATTGCTGATTGCTTATCAGCTATGCGGAACTCTTACCATTCCTCTGAAATCAAGAGCCTTAGCGCCAACATCGAACCAGTAGCGCCATTTTCTAGCGAGAATATCACCATCATTGTCTACCATTTCGATAGTTGGTGATTCTTTTCCGTCTAAGAAAGCAACTTCGATAGTGTCACAGGCTGCCGGATCAGCGATTAAGTAGAAACCGTTAGAGCTTACATTAATGTATGGAGAGCTGATTGCAACAAGGTTTCTGTTCTTGAAGAAGTTGGTGTTGCCAGCAGTGAAGTTAGAGCTTGGGTCGATGGTTGAAGCAGTAAGAATTTCAGCTTCGATAGCTTCATCGGGGCTTACAAGCAAGTATTTCGGAGTGATGTTAAGCTTAGAGCCGTTTGCATCAGTCTGCTTCTGCATTAAAACATAACCATTTCCAAGTGTAGCCTTAGAAAGAGCTCCAACATTGCCAGCACCAGCAGCCAAATTGTGGTGGTCAGCATGGAAAAGAGCAACATCATCACTCATATTGGCATTTGCAGTAAGAACAGAATAAGCAAGAGCTTCTATTTTCTGTGCTGCTCTGTAGCCGATTTTTCTAGCAATTCTGCCGAAAATGCCTAAATCATCAGCAAGAATAGCTCTACGAGAAAGACTTACAGTATTACCATAGGTAACAAGCTGAATCTGTTCGCCCTTGTCACCGATGATTTTTCTATCGAGCTGAGCGCCTTCAGGATTTTCATCAAAATCTGGTAAATCGTTAATATCTACACGTTTAGCAGGTTCTAAGTTAGGTAAAGAGCCCTTAGAGCAGAACTGCCTCCAAGTATCGGGTGCCTGCCTGTAGCCTTTCATTACTGATTTCTGCATGGCTGTATCCAGAACATAATTGAAATCCGAATATGTCTGAGTGCCCGCACGAGATACAAGCATAAGCGCATCTTTGTCGGTCATCATACCATTTTCGCCGTTTCTTCTGGCTATTTCTCTTGCAACTTCTTTGATGCTGAAACGTCTGAAATTTTCTGCACCAGCTTCTGGTTTTTCTAGTTCAACACCGGCTCTTAAAAGTAACCCATCAGCAGCAGCTTTAACGAATTTTTCTCTGTCGGTTTCGCCCATAGTTATTACAGGTTTGGCATTGGCCAATGGAGTAGAACGTTTTGCAAGTTCATCTAATACTGCGCCTTGTGCTGCTTCAACGCTTGCGCCTGTGCTAATAAGAGTATCAACAATATCTTTGCAATTATGCTTATTGCATAAAGCAATTATTGCTCTTACTCTTGCCTGTTCGTCGGCTCGTGCTTTTTCACTAGCCTGTTCAACAGCTTCTTTTACGTTAACTGTCGGCTGTTGTTCTTCTACCTTGGTTTCTTTTTCATTTTCCATGGTATTTTCTCCTTTAAAATTTGGATTTATATTTTTAACAGCCGATAGGCTGTCTGTTTCATTTGAATTTCTCGCTTTTGCAAATGGATCAGCAGGAATGGCAACAAGTGAATATTCCTGTAAATCCCATTTCTTTGTTAATAAAAGAGGTCCTTCAAAGGTTCTATTGTCGTAGTCTAATTTTTCGCCTTTCTTAATCCAGACAGATTCTCTTTGCAGATAACCAACTGAACCAGAATTAAGGTGTCCTTCCTTAATCATCTGTAAAGCTTCCTGAGCTTCTTTCTTCTTAGAAAAGTAAAGTCTGCCTACAACCTTGTCACCTTCAACCTTGAAATCTCTGACACTTCCAAGAATGTTTTCAATTCCAAATCTGTTATGACTGTTCAAAAGAGGCACCTGGTTATCCTGGGGCAAAGTAATACCCTTGGCAACCATGGTTTCTTTAATTATTTTGCCTGTAGACCAGTCGAAAATATCAGCAGGATATTCAGTAGTTAAAACGAATTCTACTGAATCATCTTCTTCACGATAGCTTTTAGGATTGAAATTGACGTTAGATCTTGTCGTCAGTTTCGGTGTTTGCAAGTTCTTCTTGTTGGTCGTTATATCCTGTATTATTGCCATTGTCAGCCTCACTTTCTTCTGTAATCAGACCTGCTTTTTTAAAGAGGTCCATTTCATATTTTCTGGTAGCAACTACTTCTTCTATGTCTCTTCCTGCTGTTTCACAGAATTCAGTTAAAGTATTTGCACCCATATCTATTTCTGTTTTTGCTGCATTTGCATCCTTGAGCGGGTCAACCCATTCAGTTCTTGGTCTAGACCAACTTGCTCTTAGATAACGTGCTTTTTTGTTTTCATAATCTGGCATATTCAAACCGTTGAAGTAGACTTCATGCTCGATAAACCATTCATACATTTTTGAATAAAAACGTTCTTCAAAAATTGCGAAGGTGTAGCGGATCATTGCTCTTTCGAAAAGCAGCATCTGTCTTGCACCACTGAAATTTGTGTTAGAACCGTCATTACTGACGGATTCATAAGACATACCAGCGCCAACAGAAGCAGATTGTAGTTCTGCCTTGAGGAAAGGTGCGTAATTTGTGCCTGGGTTTTCAGGCTTTGCCTGGTTCATTGTTTCACCAGGTCTAAGGTAATGAACGCCACCAGGTATTATGTATTCGTAAATATTGCCGTTTTCATCAGTCTGAGGATTTTCGTCAATATAATCTTCTGGGTATGGAGACTGTATAAATACACCATAACCTGTAGAAACTCTTGCAAGCTTCATAGTATCGGCTCTATACATCCCGATATTGTAGAAGTTCATAGTGGAACAGGCTAAACGGCTTATTCCAGAAACAGAAGATGCTCTTTCTCTATCGAAAAGATCTATAACTTCTTCTGCCGGAATACGTCTTGAATCACTTTCAACTTCAGCTGGATGTCTCGGTTTTATCCAATAGGCTTTAACCTTGTTGAATTCGTCTAATTCCTTGCCGTCTACAATTCTTATTCTGCCGTCGTCACAGTCCTTATCACGGTCTAGTTGGTCAAATTCAATAGGTTCAAGTCTCAACTGTCCGTTAATAATCACACGTCTAATCAACAAACCGCCATCTATAAAGAAATGGTTTGCTGCAAGTCTTTGCAGCTGGTAAACTGAATCACCATTTGCACAGGCTTCTTTTGCCCAGAGTTCCCATCTTTCCAAAATATCTATGTTAAGCTTGGTATCATAATCATAACGGTTAATTGCATTATTTTTTAAAATCTTAGGTCTTGGCCATGACCCTTCACCTACAAGCCCAGCAACAAATCTTCTTCTCATACCTGCAACATGAGAGTTGTCACGGTCTAAAGCTCTTATCTTGTTAGTGACATTCTGCCATGAATCGTGTATTTCCTGAGCGCCAGTAGAGTGCTGAGGTCTGAATCTGGAATTTGCACCGTTATTCTTTGCAGCTTCATACATTCGGCAAATCATATGCTCCTGCAAATACTTCCTTGCAGTAGAAGGCGAAAACAAGCCGATTGTTTTGGCAATAAGTTTTGTGGTGAATTCGTAAATCATCTTTTAATCCATGAATAAAGGAGCTTTTATAAAGCCTCTTCCACCTCTTTTACAGGTTTCGATGCGAGATTGAACAACATCGATACGGTCTAGAATAGTTTGTAGAGTAGCTCTATTGACTGTCTGCCCATTTACGGTATAACTCTGGGCACCACCCAATATTGCATCTCTAGCCTGTATGAGTTTTGTAAGTTCGTCTTGTAGGGCTGATAGGCTCATATAAAATCCTTTTTATCGTTATTTACTTTCCTTATAATGAAAAAAGAGAGCCTTGTCACAAACTCTAGTACTTTACTATGGAATTTTTTTAGTTTTTATGGTTTTGGGTAGTTATTATTTACGTTGAAAACGTCATTACAAGCCGTAATACATGGCAATTTATAAAAATATAATCTATTTAACTGCCTTGAACTTGGTGCCACACTTTTTACATTTACAGTATCTTATCTTTCCTCTTGTGGTTATAACTTTCACAGAACCCTCTTCCTGAATACCAACACTTTCACAGATAGGGCATTTGGTCTGCTTATATTCAAATTTCACTGACTTCTGGCCAAGCATATAGATTCTTTTAATAAGTATCAGTAATTTATCAATATTCACTTATCCCCTCCGTATATGGGTTTGGCGTTCTAGCTCTTTTCTGCGAAGCTTCATTTCTTATCTGCTGAATCTGTTGAATACTGTTCACGCGAGATATACCTTTGACACCTCCGTAAAATTCATTATCAACACAAGCCAAACACAAAACTTCGCAGTCAAAAAGGTGATTGTCTTTTCTAGTTGCTATCCAATCTTCTTTGCCATTTTTGTCTTTTCTTTTTTCTTCAGCTAACAAATGATCAAACAAATATTCAGGAGTGGAATTGTGAAAATACATCCCACCTGGTTCCAATTTCTTAGCTTTTTCTATTCGCCACCAAATAAGATCTTTAAAAACATCAGTATTTATCTGAACAATTTGAAGTCCTCCAGGTATAGGCTTGCCCGATGGAGTCTTATCTAATGGGGCACCTATTTTAATTCTGTTTGGCATCGAAACAGATGAACCTTTGCTACCCATAAGTTTAGCACCTCTATGCTGGTTGGCTCTTATAAAATTATAGGTTTCTTCTGTTCTGCTTATCGCAGCGCCTTCTTCTTTACCGCCACCAGTATCAATAAGAGCTCTTGAAATCTTCTTACCGTCATAGGTAGCAAATAAAACAGATTCCAGTTCCTGCTGGTCACCAACAAATCCTTCATAAATTCCCCACGAGGTCAAATCTTTAGCAAAAGCCCTTATTCTGAACCAGAAGCCGTTCTGCTGAACGTCTATTCCCATTACTAAAGCAATAGCCTCTTGTGGAACAGTTCCAACTTCATAATCTGCAATACAGCACTGAAGCATCTTCCGTCTTTCCGAATCAGGAACCGTCACACGATTGACCCATGGCTCCCCAAAAGCCGAATTTATAACATTCTGTATTTCAGAAGGTCCTTCTTCCTGTGCCTTGTTCCAGCGGTCTATCAGGTTTTCTAAAAATCCACCTTTAAACAGACTAGTGAGTCTGTGAAGCTGCAATCCAATATGCCTTGGTTTTTCAACTTCTTTTCTGGGAACAAAAACACCTTTTTCAACTGCTAGATTTTTCTGGGCAGTAGTCCATAATGATCCGCAATTTTCACAAACATATCTTGCAGTATTCTCAATCTGTTCAGTTGTTGCTTTGCTTCCACCTTCCCACTTTACATTCTTGAAGCTTAAAGATTGCAAAGTGCCACAATCCGGGCATGGAACACAAAAATCATAAACCACATCTGCTTTTTCAAGTTCTTTTGTAACTCTGCCTGTATCAGTGGTCGGAGTCGAAAACTTAATAAATTTAGAATCTGGGTAAGTTTCCATTCTTTCACGAATACGGCCGAGAGTGTTACCTTCGTCACCAGAAACATCATAACCAGGCTTATTAATCTCATCGCAAAATACATACTTAAAAGCCATTGAAGCAGTCTGAGAAATAGAACTACCCCAAGACACCATTAAATAAAAACCATTAGGAAGGGAGCATTCAAACTTTGTTGCGTCTTTCTTTCGTGTATTGTTATTGTCATGAATTTTGCCCATAGCCGTTAAAGCTGGAATGATTCTAGTTTTCATCAATTTTCTAGCTGTTTCACGGTCAGCTAAAAACAAACAGGTTGGAGCAGGATCATTGTCGCATATCCAGAGAATCAAATCTACAATTAAATCGGTAAAACCACACTGAGCTGGCTTTTGACATGTAATTTCTCTAACTCTGTAATCACCAAACCAATCATAAACAGCTCTTAAATTAGGAGTTCTGCTAATTCTTTTTGGTCCTGGTTCAGCTGAGCCTTTACCTAATATTCTATGACTTTCTACCCATTCAGCTACTGAGCAATCTGGGGGAATAACAATAGCACCTATTTCGCCATCAGTAAAAGAAGCAAGCTCTTCAACTTCATCTATATCAAGGCTCATTTTTTACCTCTTTTTGATGCAGCTTTCTTTGTTTTGGTAGTTCTTGATGTTTTCCTGGCTTCTGTTAAATAAAACTTTTCCTGCTTCTGTAAATATTTAAGAATATCTTCTAAACCTTCAGGAACAAAACTACCAGCTCTCTTATACGTATCTAAAATTCTATTAAGTTCTTTACCTAATTCGTTCTGTATATCTTCCCTGTTTTTTCCTTCAAGCATTGGAGGAAGCCTATATTTTAAAGCTCTGAAAGACAAACTCAACTCATAAGCTCTTGCAGCAAATGAATTTTCAACCTTATCTTTAGAAACCAACTCACCTTTTGTCTTTTCAAACTTTAATTCTTCATTCCCTGCTTTGGCTGCCCAATATCTTTCTTTTGCATCTTTGTTCTTATCATCATCACCAACAGCAGATTCATTAATATATTCGTCCCACCAGTTAAAACAGTCTCTAGGGGAATAGACGCCATCAGCAACACGGGGCATACCTTTTTGCACCCATTGTCTTATTGTTCTTTCATTAACTCCAAAAAAATTAGCAATAATTTTTACACTAACTGTAATTTGTGACAAATTTTTAGCTCCTGTTTTTCTGGGACGGTCTCTAGTTCTAAAGTTCTCTGACCGATGAATTTTGGAGGTGGCGCCGACCCTCAACGAGCGGAAATTGATGGAAGTACCTACCCGATTTTTTCAGCCACGTGCTTTTGAATCCATGCGGTTTTCTTACTACGTGCTTTTAAAATTTCAAAAGATTTCATTACGAGGTCAAAAGCAATTTTTAAAAGTTAGACACTATCTAACTTTTATTACATCAATCTAACTTTATGATGTTCTATCTAATCTTAGTACTAAATTGCAATTTGTACAAGAGTTTTGTTTTATTTTTACTAAAAGTCTCTAATTATTGTTCATAATAGCTTTTTTACTGATTTCATCTAATATCTTCGCTTCTTTTTCCTGAGCTCCCAATATCTCATGAGCATAAATATCACCAGTAACTTTTATACTTGAATGTCCCAATCTTCTAGAAACAGAATCTATTGAAATTCCATTATTCAATAAAAGACTGGCGTTAATATGTCTTAATGAATGAATTGTTACAGACTCCATTTTGAGTTTTTGTATGATCTTTCTGAATCTATAATAAAAACAATAAGGTTTTCTTCTAGTGATTTTAATAATGAATCCTTTTCTTTCTGGCTTTGCTATTTTTTCTAATTCTTCTATTACTATATCGGGCAACACAATAACCCTTTGTGATTTTTCTGTTTTTAATTCCTTTTCGTAAATTCTTCCACCGCTGGTTATTGTTTGTCTACTTACTCTTAAAGTTTTCCTCGAAAAATCTATATCTTCCCACTTAACTCCAAGAGCTTCACCTCTTCTCAAACCTCCATAAAGACATAATAGAAAAGGTATTTTATATATTTTCTCTGCTATTATTTCTTTTGTCAGATTAAAGATCTGCTCGTAATTATTGGGAATTGCTTTTAGTCTTGGCGATGGTTTTATCTTTGCAGCTTTCTTCATTGGATTCTTATTAATATAATCTTCATTAACAGCATAATTTAATGCAGCATTAAGAGTATCGGTAATAGTAATTACAGTATTTCTTGCCAGCTTTCTATCAGCTAAAAGTTGAGAAGTCATTAAATTAATATCATTGCTTTTTAACTTCCCCAGCATGATATTACCAATATAAGGAATAATATAATTATCTATGTGATCTTTCTGGTTGAAAATTGTTGATTCTTGTTTTTTACCTCTGCATCTGACACTAATCCAATCTCTTAAAAAGTCTTTCATCAGAGTTTTGCTTTCAATACTTATGCCATTTTCTAATTGATATTGTTTTACAGCTTGTTCTGCTTCTGTTTTATTCTTAAATCTTCCAAGATATTTTCTTCTGTAAATCTTGTTACCATCATCATTAATAAAATGCACAGAAACTTCCACATACCAAAAGCCTTTTCTGAATTGTAAATTTCCAGAATTATTATTTCTTCTGCCTTTTTTTCTTACTGAAATTTTCATTTTTACCTCACTCGATTTTTTACTAATCATTTACTGATTAGATATTTTGAAATGGTTATTAACAAAAGAATTATTTTCATTGTTACAAAAGGATTTATGAATCATATAAAAATCCGTATGAATAAAAGAAAAGCGTCATTTGTTCTGATAAATTAAATTTTAAAAATTCTGCTATTTTTAGTCCCAGCGGAAATTAATAATTATTTTTTAAAATTAATCACTATTTTCAGACAAAAAAAAGAAGCATTCTTCGGGTAGAAGAAGGCTTCCTTCTGTTTATTCAGATTTTGAATTGTTTGATTTTTTGGAATTGTCTGCGCTGATCAGAAGGTGATACATGATATAAAGCTTCTGAATTCTTTTCTTTAATTCTTCAGGATCATTATTTTCAGATTTTTGTTTTGCCATTTTATCTAATTAATCTGATTATTAGGTTTGCTGCTTATGGCCATATGCTGAATCACAGAACCGATATTTGCGCAGAAAAAGTTGAACATTCCACCAAAGCTAAAATCATTTTCCAGGTTAAAATCTGGCGTTCTAACAAATCTACCAAATTCTTCCTTTGTGTATTTTTTGCCTTTATAAATGACAGTTAAATTAGTCTGGAACAAATCCATTGTCTGGTGTTTTCCTTCTGTTTCATTTTTGGCCAGATTGGTTACATCAACCTTCAATATCTGCCTTAAATCGTTCTTAGAATCAAAATATTCAAAAGTATAACAATGTTGTTTATCGTTCATTTTTTAAACTCCCTTCGTGCCAACCGTTTTTGCTATCCCATACGAGAAAACAAGCCTCGCAAGAGATAAGCTTTTTACCTTTTCTTACGTGATTCCTGAAGCCTATCTGTTCAAAATCGTGCTTTAAGAATCGTTCTCTTGCCTTTTCGTCCGATAACAAGTCAAATATTGCCCTGTCATAAACTACTTGCTCACCTTGTTTTATGGGTTCGTCAACAAAAAGCTCTTTGAGCCTTGAGAACATATCAAAGGCCCCTCTTTTATAAGGCGCCAAGTCGCTCAGAAAGTTCATTTCCCGGTGCTCCCCATTCCGCCTTGTCTTTCGTTGCTGCTATCGTCACCATCGGCGATATAGAACTTAGTAAATATGGCCTGAAACAATTTATCTCCCTGGTTAATAAACAAATCTTTACCAGTAGTGAAGCCTAAGAAAATATGCCCTTCATTGTCTGCATTGTTATAATAGTCAGCGTCTATTACGCCTACGGTGTTATCTAGTCTGAATCCATACTTAAATCCGTATGAGCTTCTTGGGTAGCACATCAGAACTTTATCGCTTTCCATTTCACACTTGATACCAGTGGGAATCAGATAATTCACACCTTCTTCGGCCAAAAATGAAAAAGGTGATCTGAAATCATAACCTGCTGAATTCTTTGTAGAACGTGCCGGCAAAGTAATCTCATCATATATTTTTCTGAGGCTTTCATCGCTGAATAAGCCTTTGGCTTTCAGAGTCGCCTTCTTAAATTCTTCAAAACTTACTTTATGAAATTTATTCATTTATTCCTCCTTTAAGCAGCTGCATCAAACAGACTGCGTTCATTTGAATTAGATTTTTTAAGACGCTGCATAATAGATTTTTGTTCAAAAGCTCTTTGATAATTTTCGTATCTTAGCTTTTGTGCAGCAGCTCTCTTCTCGTCTAGTTCCCTTTGTCTCTTCCAACTCTGCATAAGCTCATGAAGTGTTGTTCCCTGCAATTTTGCCTGAGCCTCAAAAACTTCGAAGCATTCAGAATTTCCACATTCCAGGCAGTCAGCATTTTCTTCTTTGCAGTTCAAAGAAACTTCCATAACTGCGTTATTCACTTCCATTACTCGCTTAATATGTTCTGGTTGTAAATAATCTGGAAGATCATTAGGTTTGTGGAATTCCGGTTCTTCATGTGGGTATGTCATGCTAAAAGCTTCTGCCTGCCTAATCTGTCTACTAAAGCCTCTAAATCCGGTCTTTTGTCTAAAAGCCTGTTTAAAGCTTCTTCTTTGGTTCTGGCGTATTCAATCTGAATCAGTTTTTCTCTTTCAATTTCCCATTGTTCTTTAAGTCGGGGCTTGTTTTTCCGTTCTTCTTCTTTTGCTTTCTCGATATATTCGTAAACGCAAGCGGGGATATTGGTATGAGGGTAAACATCTCTAAGGCCCTTTTGGGGATGCCCCAAAAGAAATACGCCTTTTAGAAATTCTTCATCACTTAAAGGGCAAAGATACCTGAACCAAATCTGAGCAGTTTCCTCATCTGGTTCGTATCTGAATACAGCTCTAATGATTTTCAAACCTTTTCCAAATGCCTTTTCTGATAACATTTATACACCTCGTCAAAAATCAAACGGATTCTTGCTTAAATCGTAACTGGTGAAATCGGCTTTTTTACTAGATTTAGAACCTTTGTTATCGCTATTTATCCAGTTCCTAACTGCTGCTTTCCAGTCTTTCATCTTGTTCTTGCCAACAAACCAGCCTTTGCTTTCATAGAAATCAAAGAACGATTCTGGGTTAAAAGAGACCAAATACCCCTTTTCTTTTAAGTAGGTTTTTGCATAATCATCAATTTCTGAAACAGAAGGCTTAATAAATCTTTTTGCTGGTTCAGATTCTTTTGAGGATTTTTCTTCTGGCAAAAAAGCTTCGATAGAAAATATATTTTTGGGTTGATTTTCTACACTTTCCACTTTGGGGGGTAAGGGGGGAATAATACTATTATCTTTTCTTATCTTATCTTGTATTATATTATCTGCATTACTGTTGCTATGCTGTAGCATTGCCGTAGTATTGCTCCTGCTTTTCTCTTGTTTTTCCACAGTATCATTCTTAACTTTGCTCCATCTTTTTTCTGCTTTTTCTTTGGCTTTTTGGCTTTTATCGTTAATGTCTTCAAGTTCACTATTTAGCCTTATGCTAAAAAAGTTTTTGTTATTATCGGTAAAAGCGAAAAGCCCAAAATCACAGATTAGTTTTTTGATTACTTCAGCACTGGTTCTTAGTAAATAACCAAGCATATTGTAATCAGCTTCTAATTGACCTTCATTCTGCGCCATCATTTCGATGATGCTCCAATAAAGACCTTGCCCTTCATAACCAAGCTTCATGCGAACCTTTACCAATTTCGGATCAGATGAAGCGTTAACATCGTGTCGAATAAAATTAATCATTGCTTGCCTTCTTTAAGGTAAATAATGAGTAGCTACTCTCAGAGGCAGTGGATGGAGTCGAACCATCGGTATTTCATTGGAGCACATCACTAGTTTTATCCAAATTTCTCTGGGAAGGAGCAAAGCTTTACCACCCAGATAGTGCCATTTCTCCCACCAAAACGGAGACACTGCCTATATTTTTTTACGATCAGTAATTTCTAAGAATTAAGAGCCGATTGGCTTCATCACCGATAAGTTTGATAAAGTCACTTTGTTCGTCTTCTCTAACCTGGTCCAATACCAAGTCTATTGTTGGCATAAATATTTTAAAAAGCAGCATTCCTTTTTCACTATCAATAATAGGAACGAGATTAACGGAAAATTCATAAGTTGATTGGCTGCCTCTAACAATCTTTCCCTTAAATCTGATGCAGGATGGACAGCGAGCTTTTTCTGTTGAACCGTTTGCATCAATTTTTTGTTCCCATTCATAGCTTCCAGATTGTTCACCATCTTCAAAAACTGGTGAACTTGCAAAGCTTATTTTTTTATTTACTTTTAATTTAGAAAGTGTCTGGTAAAGATTTTCAAAATCAATTACAGAATTTTTTACTGCTTCAAGATTATTCAATAAATCTCTATGCTTCAAAGGTTCACTGTAGCATAGCTCAGAAATAACATTCCAGAGGTTGGTAAATTTCCTCTTAAAAATCCATTTATTCTGATCATTTTTTAAATCTTCATCGGTATAGAAAGTTGCTCCATCTTCTTCAAAGATTACGCATCTATGAGGCGAAAAACATGAAAGAACAACTTTTGCAAAAGATTCAATATTACAAATATATCTTTCAAATTTAGCATTTTTGGGTATTCTTTCATATTTTCTGTTGTAGTCAGAATAGATATAGTGGTTGCCTAATTCGTCTTTTATTATTTCTGGTCTTTTTAATTCTTTAATAGCATTTATAACTTCAGGAATCATTTGGCTTCTTCTCCTTCATTCACTCTTTTTAAAGGTTTAACATTGTCGAAAAGTTTTGGTTGCATAGGGTCATCATTAACAAGATTCCCCCTAAGGTCGTGATATAAGATTTTCCCATCTGCCCTAGGTTCTGGTAGTTTCGTAGAAACACTTGCTTCAACACCAATTTTGTTGTTGTTTACTGTTTCAAAAGTTAAAGTCACTGTAAGAGTGCCTTTTTTGCCTGAACCAACTACACGTTTGACGGTTTTATCAAATGCTTCATCAATTTTTTCTTTGAGTTCGCCAATATTGCCGTCATAGCTTGCTTCAATCATTTCTAGAATGTTTAAAAAATCGAGCTTATTTTCCATTTTTACCTCCTGTAATTCTTAAAATTTGTTGAGATTCGATACCAGCGAGACAATTTAGAAACCCTTAAAACGGAATTGTTTCATCATCTTTGAAAATCTTGTTAACAGCTTCTGTATCGTCCATATCAATAACCAAATCAGGCTGTTCTGGTTTATCTTCTGTCTTTTTGAAGCCCTTAGAAAGTGGCGATATAAAAACAATCTTTTCGGCTGTTATTCCGAAATCTTTGTATTTATTACCATTAGCTTCATAAAATCTTAGAAATATTCTGCCTTCGATAAAAATATGATGACCTTTTTTAAGGTGTTTCGCGCATGTTTCGGCCAGTTTGTTCCAGGTAACAACCTTATAGAAAGTTGCATTAGTTACCCAACTTCCATCTGGTTTCTGCACATTTTCGTTGTTTGCAATATTAAAAGAAGTTACCGCTTTAGAATTCGGGGTATATTTTGCTTCCGGATCCTGCGCAAGTCTCCCATCAATATAAATTTTGTTCAAAATCTATCTCCTTGTTTTTAAAGTGCCTGTTTTGTGGTTAAAGCCGAGACAGGCGAACTCGCTGCTGAGAACTAGCTTCTCTAAACAGCTCTTGAGAAGGTTGTCCACTGGCGATAGATGGAGTCGAACCATCATCCTTAAATTGAAAACCAGAAGTTACTAGTATAGACTGGTCCATTATTTTGCTCTTCCTGCTCGAGGCTGCTGTTGAGCTATACCGCCAAAAGAGTCTGCTAAAAAGCAGACAAATTTTTACTATTTTCACGCCTTCGTGAAAATCTGCCCTTAACGCCGGGCCAGCAAGTGGCGGTTGAAGGAGTCGAACCTTCATGGGTTGTGAAAACTCTGGTAAAGAACTTGCAGAAACAGAGCCAACTCGTTTTCCCAATTAAACTACACCGCCAAAAAGTCCCGCCTTGAAGGCGGGCAGGTGTTCAATTTAGAATAAAATACACACACTTTGATTTTTGGAGGGTATCAAAGCCAACCCTATCTGCCCTTGCCGTGGGCCACCAGTAGGGCAAGATGGAGTCGAACCATCATCTGAAACCGACATTACTAGTATTGCCGATATTTTCCGCTCTACCTGAAGCCTAATTGCTTAAGCTATTGCCCCAAGAAAGTGAGCTGTTAAGCTCACGAAGTTAAATAAGGAGGCAAACGTAACGTTCACCCAGTGACACAATGACCGAGGGGGGAATTGAACCCGCCCTTAATCAAGTTATTGGAGTTAACAAATGAAAAGAGAAGATAGCTGATCATTTTTAACTTGATGTCCCTTCCAGGCGGTCTAAATAACTTTTAATTCGATTATTGGTTTCGTAGATGTCATCAGATAAATAAACGGCTAATTTACTGATGACACCATCTGTCTGGTCTTGAATCAAATCAACAACATCGTTGAAACCCTGCAGCGAGTCAGACAAGCAAGTCAAAGCATGTTTTGGTGAAACGTAGTAAATAGATTCATCTGGTTCTTTTACTTTTGCTTTATCTTCTTTCAAAGCAAAACTGTTTACCGGTGCTTCTTTTGTTAATTGATTTTCTTCAATTTCAGGAACAGTTTTTGTTTCATTTAATTTATAGACTGCTGGGCTTCTCATTTTATTGTGGTATGTATCTCTGCATTTGGTACAGCAAAAAACTTTATTGGAAATTTCACATGAAAACTCTTTGCCACAGTAAAGGCACTTCTTCAATACAGGTGCTTTTTTTAATTTCTGGTATTCTGCAGCACGTTTTTCATTATTTCGTTTATCTCTGCAAGATATACTGCAATATTTATTCTTAGGGCTTATAGGGGAAAATTCCTTTCCGCAATAAGCGCATTTTATCGTTTCTGGTTTGTCGGTTTTTAATACCTTTTTTTCTTCTTTCTTATCGGTCTTTTCTTGACGAAGTGATACCAGGCTATTACTCTCGCGGTCTATTTCTTTGGTTACCTTCTGGGTAACTACCTTGG
>ONIU01000169.1 GCA_900317935.1 uncultured bacterium | reverse complement strand
CCATGAAAATGGACGATTTCATGAAGCTTACAAAAATTCCTATAGTTGTATATTTTGGTGATAATATTCCCTCCGAACCTACCGACAATTTTGGCAAAGATAACTGGCGAGTAAGGTTGAATCTAGCTAGAAAATGGGAAAAAGTCATGAAAAAATATGGCGGAGACGTATCAATTGTTTATTTGCCTGATATTGGCGTAAAAGGTAATACTCACTTTTTGATGGCTGACCTTAATAATGATAAAGTTGCCGATGTTATGGAAAAATGGCTAATAGATAAAGGTTTGGCGAAATAATAAAACGCTACAATGAAAACAATAATCGCAATCCTTGTTTTTTTTATGTGTTCAATTTGTTTGGCAGGAAATACAAATAATAATCAAAATTCTGGTTTTACGTCATATACTACAAATACAAAAATCAGCGAAGTTATCAATGACCCTGTTTTTGGTGAATATGGCAAACTAATTTTTCCAGTAAACAACTGGTATTATTCTGGTAACACATTAGGAAACCTATCTCTAACTTGGTACAGCAATATAAGACCAGATAAAACTGTGGAAATAGCCAATTATTTTAAAAGCCATGTTCTAGCTGGAGAAAAAATATTCTATGATATTTACAGCGATGACGAGAAAAAAATTGACCCAGCTAAGAAAAATACTGGTCTATTTTTCTTTAAAGGGAAAAAGGGGGCAGAGTTCGCAATCTGTAATGCTGGAGGTGGCTTCGCATTTGTAGGTGCAATGCACGATTCGTTTCCACATGCATTAGAGTTATCAAAAAAGGGTTATAATGCTTTCGCACTTATCTATAGACCTGGTGCTCAAACAGCTTGTGAAGATTTAGCCAGGGCAATAGCTTTCATATCTGAAAATTCTGAAAAACTTGAAGTTAATACTAAAAACTATTCTTTGTGGGGTGGTTCTGCTGGTGCTAGAATGGCTGCATGGTTAGGTTCTTACGGAACAAAAAGTTTTGGAGAAAAAGCTTATCCAAAACCTTCTGCTGTAATAATGCAATATACTGGCTTGTCAGAAGTCTTTGGAAACGAACCTCCAACATATAATTGTGTTGGTACAAGTGATGGAATTGCAAACTATAGAACTATGCAAAGGAGGATAGAAAGAATAAAAGCCAATGGAACCGATGCTGAAATAGAAATTTTCAAAGGTCTATCTCATGGTTTTGGTTTAGGAACTGGCAGTGTGGCAGAAGGCTGGCTAGATAACGCTGTCAAGTTCTGGGAAAGAAATTCACGATAATAATAAAAAATTATTATAACTTCTACTTATTATGCTATACTTAAAAAGCATAGTAAAAAGGAGAAGTTATAATGCTAGAGATTTATATGCTTGAGCACATCGTCACTTTTGCTGAAACAGGAACTCTTTCTGCTGCTGCCGATAAATTATGTATTTCGCAACCTGCTCTTACAAGATCAATGCAAAAGTTGGAAAAAGCCATCGGTGTTAATCTCTTCGACAGACAGAAAAACAGAATCACTTTAAATGAAAATGGCAAACTGACTGCCGAATATGCCAATAGCATTCTTCAGCAAAGCAAGAATTTAATCGAAGCAGTTAGAGCTTTCGACAGAAGCAAGCATACTATTAGTATAGGAAGCTGTACACCAGTCCCATTAAGCAACATTGTGTCAATTTTAACCAAGACTTACGATGGTATGATTATTAACTCGGAAGTAAATACAGATTCTTTATTAGAAGAAAACCTTCAAAATGATCTTTACGATATAATTATTACCCACTATAAAATTAAATCAGATAAATTAATATCAAAGAAATGCGGAAGTGAAAATCTTTACTTTTCTTTGCCAAAAAATCATAACTTTTCTAAGCGAAAATCTTTGTATTTAAAAGAGCTTGACGGAGAATCAATACTAATATATTCAAAAATAGGTTTCTGGTATGAATTATGTAAAAAAGAAATGCCAAATGCAAAATTTCTTATGCAACATAACAGAGAAACATTTAAAGAATTAGTAAAATCTTCCGCGTTTCCGTTTTTTACTACAGATATTATGATAAAAACAGGTAATAATACTGGTGGGCAAATTAATATTCCTGTATTGGACAAAGAAGCAAATGTAACTTATTATGCTGTCTGTAAAAAAGAAAAACAAAACCGCTTTAAAGATTTCTTTGAAAATCTAGGCAACAATTTGTTTAATATGATTGAATTCTGATTAAAGCTAACCTAGATAACGCTACTTTATTAACATAAGCGAAGGAAATAGCATCAGGGAAATAAAACCTATATACAAAAAATTAAAATATTAGACATAGCCTTTTTTTACCACTATGCCTATAAGTTATAGTAGATTACAAAAATAGTATTTTATTTTTCATTCTTTTTTTGTTTATAATTTATTAAATTATTAGCTGTTAGGGTTTTATTAAATATTTGTATGTAAATTCAATAAATAAACTTTTTTTGGAGGAAAAATGGAATACATAAAATTAAATACTGGTGCTGAAATGCCAATGGAAGGTTTCGGAGTTTTTCAGATTCCAGATGCCGCACAATGTGAACAGGTTGTTTACGATGCTATAAAAACTGGATATAGACTTTTAGATACTGCAGCCGCCTACATGAATGAAGAAGCTGTAGGAAAAGCTATTAAAAGAGCTATAGCAGATGGTTTGACTACCCGAAAAGAACTCTTTATTGTTACAAAACTTTGGGTTCAAGATACAAATTATGAAGAAGCTAAAAAAGCTATTCAGACTTCTTTGAAAAAGCTTGATCTTGACTATATTGATTTATATCTTATTCATCAGCCGATGAAAGATTATTTCGGGGCTTATAGAGCAATGGAAGAAGCATATAAAGATGGAATTCTGAAAGCAATTGGGGTTGCAAACTTCTATCCGGCTATTCTTGCAAATCTTTGTGAAACTGTTAAGGTTATTCCAGCAGTAAATCAGGTTGAACTTCACCCGTTTTTCCAGCAGGAATCAGCTTTGAATAATATGAAGGATTACGGAGTTGTCCCAATGGCTTGGGGGCCGTTAGCAGAAGGAAAACATGGTATTTTTACAGACCCAGAACTTACTGCTATAGGTAATAAATATGGAAAAACAGCCGCTCAAATCGCTCTTAAATGGAATATGCAAAGAGGCGTTGTTATTATTCCAAAATCTGTTCATGTAGAAAGAATGAAACAAAATATTGATATTTTTGACTTTACACTTTCTGATGAAGATATGGCTGTTATAGCTAAAAAAGATTTAGGTCATAGTGAAATTGTTGACCATTCTAGCCCACAATTTGTAAAAATGCTTCATGGGCTCAAACTTCATTAATATATTTAAAAGGAATTAATATGAAAACAAAAAATATTACTATTTCTTTATTGGCTGGTCTTGCTATGATTACTACATTTTCTTATGGTGCTGATTACGACAGAGTAAAAGTTAGTGAAGAAACTTATACTAAGATGTTTGGCAAAAGAGAAATGAAAGAAGCCAAAACAGACCCTGAGTTAGCAGAAACAATGAAACGCTTTGTCTATGGAGATATAGTAAAACAGTGCAAACTTCCTGAAGATACCAGACAGCTTGTAACCATTGTAATTCTTGCTACAAACCAGCATGAATCCGCATTGAAAAAAGCTGTTAAAGGGGCTTTAAAAACAGGTGTTACGCCTTTACAAATCAGGGAAGCTATCTATCATGTTGCTCCTTATATTGGTTTTGGCAGAGCTTTTGAAGCATTAGATGAAATCAATGATGTTTTCAAAGATAAAAAAATCAAGCTTCCGTTAGAAAATCAAGGCACAGTTACAGAAGAAACAAGATTCAAAAAAGGTCTTGATATTCAGGTAAAAACATTTGGTGATAGAATTTTAAAAGGTTGTGAAAGTTCTCCAGCAGACCTTATGCACATACAGGATAATCTTGCTTCTTTCTGTTTTGGTGACACTTACACAAGAGGCACTTTCGATATGAAAATGCGTGAATTGCTTACAATGTCGGCTTTAGCCGCATTAGGAACAGAACCTCAGTTAAAAGGTCACATAGCAGGTAATTTTGCTGTCGGCAATTCCAGAGAGACAATAATTGGTGCATTTACTGCCGCATTACCATATATAGGTTTTCCAAGAACTTTAAATGCTATCAGGTGTTTGGAAGAAGTCGAAGCAGGTATGAAAAAATCTCAACCAGTTGAAACCAAAAAAGCTAAAACAGAAGCTTATTCAGTGCCACCAAAAGAAGAAATAATAGATCAGTTAAAGAAACTTGGTGGTGCTGTAATGCCACTTGGAGATATAAATCCATACAATAAATATTTTACAGGCACTACATATCTTGCTAAGTTAACCGATGAAAAATTGCCAGTTGCAAACGTAACCTTTGTTAATGGAGCCCACACCTTCTGGCACATTCACAATAAGAGTTGTCAGGTTCTGGTTGCAGAATCAGGCAGAGGTTATTTTCAGATTTGGGGACAAGAACCAAAAGAACTCTTACCTGGTCAGACTGTTACTATTCCAGAGGGCACCAAACATTGGCATGGAGCCGCACCAAATACAATGTTTCAGCATATTTCTATTATGAATGATAGAAAAGATGTTACTACAGATTGGCTTGAACCAGTTAAAGAGGAAGAATTTAACAAACTAAAATAAATCACAATCAAATACCCCTCAGATAGCAATAATCTGGGGGGTATTTGTTTGTAATTTATTCTGATCTTAAACGCATTATTTGTTAAGCTTCATTAACTACAGAAAAGTTTTAGTTTTCACATACCTTGTTTGCTTCGTTTCACCAATTTCCTATTATTGTCTAAGTAAAAGGAATATGCTAGACTTATAAATGAGGTAAGCAAGATGGGCATATATGTAAATCCAAACAATGATGGTTTAAAAGAATCTTTGAATTCCAAGATTTATGTTGATAAATCTGGAATGATTGAAGTTACCAATAGTCTATTAGATACGAAACAGAAATGTATGTGTATCAGCAGACCACGCAGATTTGGCAAATCTATGAACATAGATTTGTTGATTGCTTATTACAGCAAAGGTTGCGATTCAAAAGAACTGTTTGCCAATTTGAAAATAGCCCAGAATCCTGATTTTGAGAAGCATTTGAATAAATATAATGTGATTTGGTTGAACCTGCCTAAGTTTAAAGAATTTGGAAGTAAAATAGAAGAGTTACTTCCAACAATGATAGAAGAGTTAAAAAGAGAATTAAAAGAAGAATTTCCTCAATATATAGAAAGTATTTCTAGACCTCTTCAAATTATTCTGTCTGATATCTATAAACAAACTAATGAAAAGTTTATTGTTTTAATAGACGAATGGGATTACATTTTCAGAGAATCTACCAACACAAAATTGCAGGAAGAATATGTAGATTTTCTGAGAGCTTTATTTAAAGATAGTCCATTTATAAAACTTGCCTATATC
>ONIU01000133.1 GCA_900317935.1 uncultured bacterium | reverse complement strand
TTTTAAGGCTTTTAAACCTTTAAACAATATAGAGTTTTTCAAGTCTGTTTCCGTAAAATACGGTACTGTTACTTGGGCTAATGACATTGATTATTGCCCAGATACTCTCTATGCAGAAAGTTCACCATATACAGAGGTTCAATAATAGAAATGGATTGCTACGTTGCCACAGCTTCTATGAAGCCTCGCAATGACATATTTAAAAGTAAATAACCTAAGGTTATGAATTGGTGTGGTTGGTGGTTCCATACTTCCCTCCACCCTAATCCCTAACCCCTAAAATAGGAGCTAATAAATGACAGATCAAGAAAAACCTGTTGCTTCTGATGAAAAGATTGACGAAGTAAATCAGCCAAACGCTGGTTCACAAGAGTCGAACGAAGCAACAACTTCTGAAAACTCTGTTCCCTTAGAAGAACAGCAGACAGAAGATTATTCTGCGGCTAACATCAGAGTTCTCGAAGGACTCGAAGCCGTTAGAAAGCGCCCTGGTATGTATATCGGCGGAACTGGTTTCGCTGGTTTGCATCACCTTGTTTGGGAAGTCGTAGACAACTCTATTGACGAAGCTCTAGCTGGTTATGCTTCGACAATTATAGTTAATATGCACGAAGACGGCTCTATTTCTGTAATAGATGACGGCCGTGGTATTCCTACAGACATTCATGAACAGACTGGAAAATCAGCTTTGGAAGTAATTCTGACGGTTCTCCACTCTGGCGGTAAGTTCGACAAGAAGAGCTACAAATACAGCGGCGGTTTGCACGGCGTTGGTATTTCAGTTGTTAGTGCCCTTTCTGAATGGCTTGAAGCTACTGTTTATCGTGATGGAAAAGTTTTCTATCAGACTTTCAGACGTGGTGCGGTTGCCTCTGAAATGACCGTTACCGAAGGTGCACATCATACAGGCACCAAAATCAGATTCAAACCAGATGCAGAAATATTCGAATCTGTGGAATTTGATTACGATACTCTTGCAAAACGTTTGAGAGAACTTGCTTTCCTCAACAAAGGCATCAAGATTATTCTTAGACAGAAATCTACCAAGAGATGTAATTCTTTTGAATACGTTGGTGGTATTGCAAGTTTCGTTGAATTTTTGAACGAAACAAAGACCACTCTGTTTAAAGATGTAATCGCTTTCACAAAAGAAAAAGACGGCATCGAAGTTGACGTTGCAATGTCTTACAACGATGGTTATAACGAACAGTTCTTCGCTTTCGTTAACAACATCAACACTATAGATGGTGGTACTCACGTATTGGGCTTTAGAAGTGCCCTTACCAAGGTTTTCAACAGATACATCAAAGAAAATCCTGATTTGCTTGGAAAAGACCTGAAGAACAAGAAAGACGATTTCAAGCTTGTTACAGAAGATACTCGTGAAGGCTTAATCGGCGTTCTCTCTATCAGAGTTCCAGAACCTCAGTTTGAAGGTCAGACTAAGGGCAAACTTGGAAACCCAGAAGTTAGAGGCGTTGTAGACCAGGTTGTCAGCGATTTCCTTTATGACTATTTTGAACAGAATCCAAATATTGCTAAGCCTGTAGTTGAAAAGATACTGCTTTCTATGAAAGCTAGACAGGCAGCTCAAAAAGCTAGAGAACTGACACGCCGTAAGACTGCACTTGAAGGCAGTTCACTTCCTGGCAAGCTTGCAGATTGTTCAGAAAAAGATCCAGCTAAATCAGAATTATTCATAGTCGAAGGTAATTCAGCAGGCGGTTCTGCAAAACAAGGTCGTGATAGAAGAATTCAAGCTATTCTTCCATTAAGAGGTAAGATTCTTAATGTCGAAAAAGTTCGACTTGAAAGAGTTTTAAGCTCTGAAATCATTAGAGACCTCATAAATGCCGTTGGAACAAACGTTGGCAAAAATGATTTCGATATTAATAAATGCAGATATCACAAAATCATAATCATGACAGATGCCGATGTCGACGGTGCTCACATCAGAACTCTGCTTTTAACCTTCTTCTACAGATATATGCCTGAAATTATTGAAAAAGGCTATCTCTACGCAGCTCAGCCACCTCTTTACAAGATAAGTAGAGGCAAAGAAATCAGATATGCTTATTCCGAAAAAGAAAAAGATGCAATTATTGCTAATGATTTCAATGGCGAAACTGAAAAAGTTAATATGCAGAGATACAAAGGTCTTGGTGAAATGAACCCAGAACAGCTTTGGGAAACCACCATGAACCCTGAAACTAGAATCTTACACAGAGTCAAATGTATTGACGAAACTGAAGCTGATAGACTTTTCTCAATACTTATGGGCGACAAGGTTGAACCTAGACGTAATTTCATCGTGAAATACGCCAAGAGCGTCAAGAACCTTGACATTTAATGTGTTATTATTTTGTAGTTAAATAATTTAAAGTGATTGTTACTTTACAGATTCTAGTATGGGTAATCCTAAAGCCCTCCCTTGAGGGAGGGAATTAAAGGGAGGGTGACCGAGCTATAGTAAACCATTAGTCTTAGACATAGAATATTTGCTAATAAGTTTTGTTATAAGGAAATATAATGGATAACGAAAACAACAATAATAATGACGATATTCAGGGCGGAAACAATAACGGTGTAAACGATAACAACGAAAACATCGAAAATAACGACCAGAATATTGATCAAAATGATAATGATGCTCAGAATAACGATTCAGGCATTGATATGCCCGAAGACGATATGATGGGCGATGGTGGTGAAATAATCACTGGTGCCATGAGCACTGATGATTTGGGAACTGTTGAAGGCGGCAGCGATGACGCAACTTCTTATGTTCCTCAGTCATCTGGTGATGGTTACGAAGCATTAACCGAAGACGATTCAGCTGACTATATGTCAGGTGGTGAAGGTCTGCTTCCAACGAGAGATGGCGATGATAACGGCGATGTAAGAATTGAAGACGACTTACAGGTTTCTTTCATGGATTACTCAATGAGCGTTATCGTTGCTCGTGCCCTTCCTGATGTTAGAGACGGTTTGAAACCTGTTCACAGACGCGTTCTTTACGCTATGTTCGACCAAGGCATTACAAGCCGTAAGCCATTTGTTAAGTCTGCAAGAACCGTCGGTGAAGTTCTTGGTAAGTATCACCCACATGGCGACTCTGCTGTTTATGATACTTTGGTTCGTATGGCTCAGGATTTCAGCCTTAGATACCCACTCATAGACGGTCATGGGAACTTCGGTTCTGTCGACGGCGATGACCCAGCAGCAATGCGTTACACAGAAGCAAGACTTCACGCTCTCGCTGAAGAAATGCTTCGAGACATCAAAGAAGATACAGTAGACTGGATGCCGAACTTTGATGGTTCCTTAGATGAACCAATGGTTCTGCCAAGCAAGTTCCCTAACCTGCTTGTAAACGGTTCTTCTGGTATCGCTGTTGGTATGGCTACCAATATGCCTTCCCACAACCTGGGCGAAGTAATCGACGGTTTGGTTGCTTTAATTCATAATCCAGAAATCACTATTGATGAAATTATGAATTACATACCTGGTCCTGACTTCCCGACTGGTGGCGTGATAATGGGTCGTGACGGCATTGTTTCTGCTTACAAGACTGGTCGTGGTACTATTACCGTTCGTGCTGTTACCGAAATCGAAGAATTTAATAAGGGAAGAGACCGCATTGTTGTCAAGGAACTTCCCTACCAGGTCAACAAGGCCAGACTTGTTGCTTCTATCGCTGATTTGATTAAGGATAAGCGTATAGACGGTATTACAGATCTACGTGATGAATCAAGCCGTGAAGGTATGAGAATCTGCATCGAACTTAGAAAGGGCGTCAATACAGAAGTTATTCTGAACCAGCTCTTCAAGCACACACAGATGCAGACTACATTCGGTGTAATAAATCTTGTTCTTTCCAAGAATAAGCCAGTTATTCTGAACATCAAGAGATTGATGGAACACTACCTTGACCATTGCCGTGAAGTTATCCGCAGAAGGACAACTTTCCGCTTGAATAAGGCTGAAGAAAAGGCCCACATTTTGGAAGGCTTAACCATAGCTCTTGATAATCTTGACGATGTAATCAAACTCATCAAGGAATCCAAAGACCCGTCAGAAGCCAAACAGGGCTTGATGGATAATTTCGCACTTTCCGAAAAACAGGCTCAGGCTATTCTCGATATGAGATTGCAGAGACTGACAGGTTTGGAACGTGACAAGATCATGGCAGAATACCATGAAACATTGGCTTTGATTGCCCAGTTGAAGGAAATCCTCGCTTCTGAAGCCAAGGTTTATGAAATCATCGAAAACGAACTTATTGACATCAAGACAAGATTTGCTGATGCCCGCAGAACACAGATTACGGCTTCTGTTGCAGAAAAGCTCAATGTCGAAGATTTGATGCAGGAAGAAGACATAATAATAACCCTTACAAAGAACGGTTACATCAAGCGTATGTCTCCAGCTTCATTCAGACAGATCGGCCGTGGAAGCAAGGGCAGCAACGTCATGAACGTCAAGGACGAAGATGTTGTCGAACATATGTTCCTTGCAACGACACACTGTTACCTTATGATTTTCACATCAATAGGTAAAGTTCACTGGATAAAGGGCTACCAGATTCCAGAAGGCGGCAAGCAGGCAACAGGTCGTGCTATAGTCAACCTGTTGCAGTTCCAGGAAGGCGAAAGACTTACCGCTGTTCTGCCTATAAAGACTTTTGACGACCAGCGCCGACTCTTTATGGTCACAAGGAACGGTGTTTCCAAGATGGTCAAGCTTTCAGACTTTTCTAAGCCGAAAGCAAAAGGTATTATCGCTTTGAAGCTTGACGAAAACGATGAACTCATTTCGGTTAAACCTATCGTTGGCGGCGAACAGGTTGTTATAGCCACTAGAAACGGCTACGCAATCAGATTCCCCGAAAGCGAAGTCAGAGTTATGGGAAGAGCAGCCCGTGGTGTTAAGGCGATTGCTTTCAGAGAACAGAATGACTACGTTATCGGTATGGAAGTATTCTCCAAAGCCAAGGAAGAAGCTCAGCAGGGCGAATTGAATCTTGACGGTCAGTCAGAACCAACTTCTGAATTAGCAAAACCACAGGTTGATGTTCTTCCAGAAACTGTTGCTGATGAACCTTTGACTGGCGAAGAAGCTGCTGAAGGCGAAGAATTACCTCAGGACGACAACGTTAAATACGCTGGAACATTGTTGACTGTTTCTGAACTCGGTTTCAGCAAGCAGACCAACATCAACAGCTACCGAGTAACCCATCGTGGTGGCAAGGGCGTTATCAACCTGAAGATAGTTGAAAAGACTGGCAGCGTTCTCGCAATCAAACGTATGTTCGAAGGCGATGAACTTATGATAGTCACCACTAGCGGTAAAGTTGTCAGACTAGATGCTGACAAGATCAGGGAAACAGGCCGTGCCGCTTCAGGAGTAAAACTCATAACCCTCGAAGGCGACGACCGCCTCATCTCCGTAGTCAGAATCCCTTCAAAAGAAGAACAAGCAGACTAATTCTTGATAAAAAAACTCTTGCTACGAACTAGCAAGAGTTTTTTTGTTTTTAGTTTTTAGTAGTTATTGTTTTTATTGTCCTAAAGCCTCCACTTGAGGGGAGGTGTCAGACGAATGTCTGACGGAGGGGTGACTGAATTATAGTAAACTCAGTTTAGCGCAAGCGTATTAAAAACAAATTGTTATGTCTAAAAAAGATGTTGCTATACAAGCGAGCACCAGGATGGTAGCGAGTCGCTAAGCTGTCAGCTTGCTGACTGAAGGGGGAGCAATGCAAAGCATTGCGTAGACGAAAGGGTGACCGAACTAGAGTAAACCTTTTGGGGACAACAACATTTATGAGCCTTTATAAGAGCGGTATTAATATATAAAATATTTGTATTAAAAATAGAAAAATAAATTAACCTAAAAATGATTAAAATAATTATTGACACTTTGGTTAATTTTAAGTAGAATTAAAATAACGATAGATTTAGATAACAATCTAATCTTTCTAAAGCAAAAGCATCACAAGAAATGTTACCAGCAAATCTTGTGATGCGATTTGTAGATTATTAAAAATAATCTTATCTCTGTAATGGTTATTCTAACATAATCTACAAATCAAAGCTATTTATTTTTGAAAACCTTTTTTGTATTTACATTTATGATTTGTAGGAGGAACACCCATGATAAAAGGTTTAAACATATTTGAAAAAGCCAAGCTTTTGCGATTAAATCTTGGCGACCATATCAACAATGAATACGATATGCCTATAATGCATAAGGTAACAGAAGATATGCTAGATCTTGAACACGTAAAACCTTTGATGATAGGCAAAGCTAATGCCAAAAGAAATCTTTCTGATAAGATATTATTAACATACAGCTATGATGATGATTTAATGCCTTATTGGAATGACCCATTTAAATATATACCCTTGTTACAAAAAGCAATGGCTGTTACAACACCAGATTACAGTCTTGCTCCAAAAATGAACATAAATGAATTAAAGCATAATGTTTTTATGAACAGATGGATAGGATGCTTATGGCAAACCTATAAAGGCATTGTTATACCAACTATGGGTTGGGCTAAACCTGATACTTACGATATAACTTTAGGTGCGGTAGAAATTGGATCTATAATCAGCATTTCAACATTAGGAGCTAAAAATAACCCAGAAGATTTTCTTATGGGCTACAATGAATGTATTAAACGTATAAAACCACCGTTAATAATTCTTTATGGTGATTGGATAGAAGGAATGCACGGTAGATTCCTACAATTTAAGTACACAGATGGATTTGACACTAAAAATTCAAAAATTAAACAGCTTGAATTATTCAAGTTTTCAAATTTATTTGAAGTAAAGCGAGGTTATTAATTATGGGAAGTCGGGGTTCTTTTGTAGATATAGATAAAGGTGATTTCACCTTCGTTGAAGGTGGGCAAACCTTCAGGAAAGTTGCTATGGTTGATGATGTTGTTGTATTAGAAAGATTTGAAGGAGGGGTAAAAGCTCCAGATTATTCTCATTCTGCTGATAGAATTTACGCAGTTATTCAGACGCAAAAAGCAAAGAATAAAAAAACTGGAGAGTACGAAACTGTAACAAGATTAAAACATTTGGCATTTTACGATAAAAACCATGATCAAAAAATAAGTGTTGATTTTGGTCATCCTCATACCGGTGTAAGACCTCACATACATATAGATAGAATACATGATAAAAATGTACCTGGGATTCCTCCTACAAAGGAGCAATTGGAATTAGCAAATAAAATTATAAGGAGATTAAAGTTAGATGCGTATTAATGAATATGAAAAATTTGAAGATTTTTACTATGAGTATGCCTACGGAAAAGCTTTTGCTTGGGAAGATACTAATAAACGTGCAAGATATTACGGCATAGAATTTAGATACAATGATAAAGTATATCGTTTGTCTAATGAACCTTCTTTTGAAGAAGATGGAGTATCTGTTCGTAACGGTCAAATAGGTGATTACAAGACTTATACAATAGATCGTTACCTTATAGATGAATGGGAATTAATAGGTAGTTACAAAAATCTTGATGAAGTTCTAGACAACTGGATTATTGAAGGGAAAAAATTCAGAGAAGTGATTATGGCTGATGAAACTGAAATATTAGCAAAAGATTAAAAACATTGTTAAATTATTGATAAAATAGTCTTTGAACAGGCTCTAAATATAGGAGCCTGTTTTTTATACCATTTTTTATTAATTATATTTGACAAAAAAGTATTATTAAATTTATTTACTAACGAAACTTTAAATTGTTTAACCAAAAATCGATTAAATTCATTTACATTTACTATGAAAAAAAGTAAAATTATATTGAGAAAGGAAAATAAATCATGGGTTACACAAAATTTGGAGAATTTATTAGAATTTTACGAATACGTAATCATGAAGTTATGGGTGACTTAGCAAAAGTTCTAGAAGTGTCGCTACCTTTTCTATCTTCTGTCGAAACAGGCAAAAAAAATGTTCCTCCTAGTTGGGTAAACATATTAACAGACCATTATAAACTTAATGAGAAAGATGTATCAGAGCTAAACAAAGCCATAGAAGAATCTCAAACCCAAATGAAAATATCTCTAGTAAATACTTCTAATATAAAAAGAAGCACAGCTTTGCAATTTGCACGTTCTTTTGACAATATAGATGAAGATACGGCAAAAAAAATAATGGAACTTTTGGAGAAAAAGAAATAATGGATTATATTACCAAGCCAGTCAAACGAATCCAACTTAGAAAATTTGCTACAATATTTCGTTATTTGTTCGGAATAGCTCCAACAGAAAGAATCAAAGTCCTAGATGTATTAGACAGATTTCATTCTGTTTTTGACAATGTATCATATGTGGTTTTAGAAGACTATGAAATGCCACCAAATATTCCTGCACGTTGTTCAATTCAAGAAAATGAAGGCACTTTTAGAATAGAGATAAAAAATACTGTTTATGTTGGTGCTTATGAAAAGAATATTGGTGCGTTTTTAGATTTTATATGTCATGAAATGTGCCATGTTTTTCTGTATAGAATAGGATTCACTCCAATAATGAACAGAAGCTTTGATAACGGTAAAATTCCTGCTTACTGTAGTGTTGAATGGCAAGCAAAAGCTTTATGCGGTGAAATAATGATGCCTTATGAAGCAACTAAGAATATGACCGTAGAAGAAATAATGAAAGTTTACGGTGTATCTAGAGATAGTGCTAGGTATAGAAAAAGATATTAAATGATATTTTTTATTTTATACAAATATGGAGTTTAAATGTCTATTCCAAAATATAATGAATTATTTACAACTTTTTTAAAATGTTTATCTGATAACTCAACAAAGCATATAAATGATATTTTCGAATACTGTGTAAAAACATTTAAACTTACTCAAAAAGATTTATCTGAAAAAATAAAAAGTGGGCAGGGTAAATTTAAAAGTAGAGTTGGTTGGGCCAAAACTTATTTATTAAAAGCAGGATTAATAGAAAATCCTAAGAGAGGTTATTTTAAAATTAGTATTGAAGGGGTAAAAGCTTTAAAAAGCAATAAAAATATAGATTTAAATTATTTAAACCAATTTGATTCTTTTAAAACATTTTTTAATAGAAATACTAAAAATAATAACAATGAAGTTAATGAAAATGATTCAGAAAACACTCCTATTGAAAGTATATCTAATGCTTTGGAGAAAATAAACTTTTCTTTAGCAGAAGATTTAATGACAGAAATTCTTAAACTAGATTCAACAGCTTTTGAAAATTTAGTTGTTAAATTACTTGTAAAAATGGGTTATGGTTCTGAAGATTTAAACAAAAATGCTGTCACCAAAAAGACAGGGGATGAGGGCATTGATGGCTGTATTATTGCTGATCAATTTGGATTCGATAGTATTTATACACAAGCTAAAAAATGGCAATCAAATGAAACTGTTGGAAGACCTGAAATACAAAAGTTCTTAGGTGCTTTAGTAGGACAAGGAGCTACTAAGGGTTTGTTTATTACAACTTCTAAGTTCTCTAAAGAAGCTATGACATTTGCTTCTAGCCAAAAACATTGTAAAATTGTTTTAATAGATGGACAAAAACTTACTGATTTGATGATACAACATAATTTAGGAGTTACTGTTGTAGCTACTTATGAAATAAAACGCATAGATTCAGATTTCTTTAATGATGAATTCTAAATCTTAATATTATTTTTATAAAAAACATTTGTAAACTTATTTTCTTAAAAATAAAAAGACAAAAATTCTCAATATCTTTAAGTTATTGCTTAACAATGTAATGTTTTGTTGTGGCAATCAGAAAAAATATTTTTTATTTGTATTGCAATAATTTAATTTTTTATATATTTTAATAATTGAGAAGTAGCAATTTTATTTAACCTATGAAATTTAATTACTTAACTCTTTGATTTGCTACTTAGATACCCCATAAAAATTCATATTTTCAATCAAGGAGTTTCTATGTCAACTTTAAACAATGTTTCTAATGACACTTTAGAAGAAAACAATTCTAATTATGGCACAAACAGAAAGTATAAAGACAGCTTGTTTAGATTACTGTTTGGTCGTGAGGAAAACAAACCCAATCTTCTAGATTTGTATAATGCTTTGAACAATTCAAATTATACAAATATTGATGATTTAACTATCAATACCATTGATGATGTAATCTATATGAAGATGAAAAACGATGTTTC
>ONIU01000226.1 GCA_900317935.1 uncultured bacterium | reverse complement strand
AATTGATAGAATAGTTAAAAGCGAATAGTTTTGAAAGGATATTAAAATGAAAATAAATGAATTATTAGAAATTATGAAATGGCGCAATAGTTGCCGTTCTTACGATGCTTCTAAAGAAATATCAGATGAAGCTATTAATAATTGTATTATAGCTGCTAATAACGCTCCTTCAGCTTGTAATAAGCAGCCTTGGCGTTTTGTCATAGTTAAAGACCCTCAGACTCTAAAAGACTTATATCAATATGGAATTTTGCCTGGTCTGCCTATGAAATGGATTCCTGATGCTCCAGTAATAGCTGTTCTTTGTGCGAAATCAGATGCAATAGTTCACTGGTTCACACCTCTTTTTAGTAAAATACCTTATTATTTAGTAGACAGCGGAATAGCTGGCGAACATTTCGTCTTAGCCGCTGCTGCTCAGGGAATCGGAACCTGTTGGATAGGCTGGATAAACGGAAAAGCCATAAGACGTGTTTTAGGTATTCCTAGAGGGATACAACCTATAGCTATACAACCTATAGCTATGTTTACAATGGGTTATCCTTTAGAAAAAAGAAATCCAGCTCCTAAGCTAGATCAGTCAGAAATTGCTTTCTTCGACAAGTGGGGAAAGAGCAGAAACTGAAAATTGAAAATTAATAATCGCTTTGAAAAGAAATAATATGTAGTTGCTTTTAAAAAGAGAATATGCTAATTAATATTTTGAATCGATTCAAAAAGGTGATTATATAAAAAATGATGAATTGCTTGTTTAACAAGAAATATGATTGCACTGAACTCAGTTTTCAACTGAGTGATTTGCCGTATTCTGTTAAGACAAGCAGTTTTTTGTGTAATTATCTTATGCTTTAAAGCAAATTAAAAATAGTTATAACTCGACCGCTTGTCTGACTAGGCAGGCGGTTTTTTTATGCATTGAAAATGGAGTATTAAAAATGCAAGAAATTAAAGGAAAAATAAATACAGCTATCAGCTTTGCGAAAGTTATTGATGAAAATGCTGTAGAACAGATACGTAGAATGTGTGACTTCGAGTTCACACAAGGCTCGAAAATAAGAATTATGCCAGACGTTCACGCTGGTGCCGGCTGCACTATAGGAACCACAATGACTGTTAAAGACAAGGTTGTTCCTAATGTTGTCGGTGTTGATATCGGTTGTGGAATGTATACTGTTAAACTAGAAAACAAAGAAATAGACATGGCTAAGGTAGATGAAGCCGCTCATTTCATTCCATCAGGTTTTGACACTTGGGAAGGAAGAAAGGAGCATTTTGATTTAACTGGTCTTGCCTGTTTTCGTATGCTAAAACATACAAAACGTTTGCAAATGTCTTTGGGAACTCTAGGCGGTGGCAATCACTTTATAGAAGTAGATTGTTCGAATGATGGCACAAAATATCTCGTTATCCATTCTGGTTCTCGAAATCTAGGTTTACAGGTTGCTAATTATTATCAGCAACTAGCCATAGATTTGAATAAAGGGAAAGAAGAATACTTTGCTAAGAAAGATGCTATTATTGCCGAATATAAAGCAACTGGGCGCAGAAAGGAAATACAGAAAGCTTTGGAAGAATTGCATTGGAAAGCCAAAGAAGCCACTATTCCAGAAGATTTGTGTTTCGTTTACGGCAAGTATTTAGAAGATTACCTTCACGACGTCGATATCTGCCAGAAATTTGCAATCAGAAGCAGGGAACTTATGGCTGAAATAATCTGCGAAAGAGCTGATTTAACTCCTATAGAATCTTTCCATACAATACATAATTATATTGCTATTGATGAAATGATTCTTAGGAAAGGGGCTATCGCTGCGCATGCAGGTGAAAAGGTGCTTATTCCTGTTAATATGCGTGATGGTTCTATTTTGGCTGTAGGAAAAGGCAATCCAGACTGGAATTATTCTGCACCACATGGGGCAGGTAGATTAATGTCTAGAATAGCTGCTAAAGAAAGCCTTTCTATGGAGGAATACAAAAAATCCATGGAAGGCATTTACACAACGTCAGTAAATGAAGCAACTATTGACGAGGCTCCAATGGCCTACAAGTCAATAGATGACATAATAGACGTTATTAGCGAAACAGTCGATATAATCGAAGTTTTAAAACCTATCTATAATTTTAAAGCTTCTTGATTGAAATATTATTAGAAAAATATTTATCGAAAAAATGTCGCCTGCCAGGCGACATTTTATGAAATGAATCTAGTATATTATTTTTGATTTATTAAAACGGCAATTAATTACTAAACAAACTGGATTGCCACGTTGTCACGCATACTTCGTATGCTCACAATGACGTATAAAATTGCGGTTTCGCAATTACGGTTTTGATTTAAACACTGTTTAGTAATTATAAGCCGAAGTAATAAGTTTTATTAACGCTGTAGATATTAGATTCCTATAGTTTATAAAACATAAATTATTAAAAACTAAAGAGGCAGATTATGCTCAATAAATAAAATCAATATCAAATAAGGAGGAATGAGTAAAATTGATATAAAGATTGTTTTTATATCAATTTTGATATAAAATTATATGTATGCTAAAGAAGTTTTAAAAATATTGAAACAAAATGGTTGGACCTTAGAACGTATTAAAGGTAGTCATCATATTATGCAAAAAAATGGATATCGCTCTGTAGCAATACCTATTCATTCGTCAAAAGAATTGGGCAAAGGTCTTTTAAAATGTATTGAAAGAGAAACAGGAGTTAAACTTAGCAAATGAATTTTAATTATCATTTTACAATTGAAAAAGATGAACCAAATGGTTATTTAGTTCAATTTATTGATATTCCTGAAGCTTTTACTTGTGGTGACACAATAGAAGAATGTTTGTTTAATGCTAAAGAAGTATTAGATGCTATACTAGAAAGTAGATTAGATAAAAACGATGAAATTCCTGAACCAAGCAAAGCCAAAACTCCTTATTCTGTTGCTCCATCTGCTACAGTTCAAGCTGCAATATTAGTTAGAAAATCAAGGAAAAATACAACTCTTGCAGATTTGGCAAGAGCATTAAATACAAGCTGGCCAGCAGCTAAAAGGTTAGAAGACCCAAGACATGCTCCAACTTTAAAACAATTAGAAAGAGCTCTTAACGCATTAGGCAAAAAGCTCATACTTTCTGTTAGTGATTAACTGCTTTATGAATAAAAGCCAGATGTTAAATTCCCATTTAATCGTCTAAAGAGGCTGTCCGAGAACAGGGGATTCACTCCAAAATTATATTGAGCTAATTGGCTACACATTTGTCATAAAAAGTATAGCGTATGGGCTTTAGCTCTGAAAGCTATACGGTTATGACAAATGTGTAGGCTATAAACAAATTAATACTAATTTTTCAGCAAATTTTTTAGTTTTCGGACAAATTCTAAAGGCACTACATCATAGTATATAATGAAGGTGCAAGATTGCCAGAGTTATTTACTATGAAGCATTTTTTTATTATAAAGTTTTGGAATTATGTTTTTGTGTCTACTTTTATTGACTAGTACAAACTAGTACAGTTTACTTTTCTTGGCTAGTACAAACTATGTACAATTTAACTAAAAGTCGTCTTAAAAAATGTAAAATTTCTTGAATAGTTGTCTTAAAAATTGTAAAATTATATAAAAAGTCATCTGATAATTTGTTCTTTTATGCTCTGATACAATAGGAATTGGTATGAAAAGATATGCAATAGAAAAGCTTGTTGAATGGAAGAATAAAGAAAACAGAAAACCTCTTGTTTTAAAAGGTGCAAGGCAAGTTGGGAAAACATGGTTGATGAAGGAATTTGGCAGATTGCATTATAAAAAAGTTGCTTACATTTCTTTTTATAACAACAAATCAATGAAAAAAGTTTTTGATGACGATTATGAAGTAAACAAAATTATAACTAGCTTAGGTATTGAATCTAAAATAGAAATTACTCCCAAAGACACATTGATTATTCTTGATGAAATTCAAGAAGCTCCTAGGGCTTTAGAATCTTTAAAATATTTTTGTGAAAACGCTCCAGAATATCATATAATTGCCGCAGGTTCACTGCTAGGAGTTGCGATACATAGCGGAGTATCATTTCCTGTTGGGAATGTTGATATTATAAATTTAAATCCTATGAATTTTAGAGAATTTCTTGAAGCTATGGGGGAAAAACAATTAGCAGATTTACTGACTAATGATGATTTTTCAATAATTTGTAATTTTAGCAGTAAATATATTTATTGGCTAAAAAATTACTATTATGTAGGCGGGATGCCAAGAGTTGTTGATTATTTCTCTAAACATAAAAATTATGAAGAAGTTCGAAAACTTCAAAACGACATATTAGAACAATATGAAGACGATTTCGGGAAACATATAAAAGA
>ONIU01000129.1 GCA_900317935.1 uncultured bacterium | reverse complement strand
ATAAATTTATGACTACATACAGCTATGAAGAAGCTGAGAGTTATCTGTATGAAATAAGAGACTATTATTTAAAAGAGTTTAAAAAGCAGAATATCAAATTAGAAGAAACAGATTATTTTAAGCCTTTTATGGCTGAATTTACTATAGAACACTTTCTCGAAGACTGTCAGTTTATGTATAAAAAAATGACAGTTCTTCCTACAGATTCAAATATACTTTATGAACAAGAAATACAAGCCAACTGCTACACTTTTATATTTGAAAACGGACAAGGCTTGCTTCTAAATTGTGATGAGACAAATGTACACACCACTCCAAGTTGTACTGATATAAATTACGTAGTAGATGCTATTTCCAAAAACCAAAAGAATGAAGATGAAATAGAATTAAATATTTACTATACAACCAGGCCTTATATTACCAGACATGGTGCTGGTCCTGTTAATAGCAAAAAATTAGTTAATTTTAAAAGTGATGATAAAACGAATATTCCTAATCCATGGCAAGGAACTATTGAGTATTACGAGTTAGATATTAACGACTTAAAAAATCGATTAATTAAAAGTTTCGCGTTCTGCTCAGATTATATAAATGATTCTTTCAAATGTATTCCTAAGCCTTCAATAATTTGGGCTGGAATCTGATTTTTAGGGTATAGGGTATAGGGATTAGGGAATTGAGAATTGAGAAGTGAGAAGTGAAAACTGAAAATTGAGAGATGGAAATGACCTAAAGCTTCCCCTTGAGGGGAAGTGGTTCCGTAGGAACCGAAAGGGTGACCGAATCAAAGTAAATCTTGTTTAGCAATAGCGTATATATAATCCAAAGAACTGGAGTTTACTATAGTTAGGTCACCACCCCGTCAGGCTTTGCCTGACACCCCTCCTCAATGAGGGGCTTTAGAGCAACTTCTCTAATGTTTTGACTCCAATCACACCTATCACACCACTGATTTACAACAAGTCTAGATTAAAAACTATTTTTCTGATAAACTACTATTTGTTATCAGATTATTTCAAGGAGAATAATAAATTGTTTAACCCCAATGAAATGAACAACTCTTTCTCTAATATGATTGGTAAAATAGCACCTGGTATGTGCAGATTATCTATGACCGACGGTGCAATAGCAGTAAAGACTTCTACAGGTTATAAAACTTTCAATCCTGACACAGGTGATTTAATTAACTGCTCTCAATTTGCATTACCAGTAGCAGAAGATTTATTCTTCGTATTACCCACTAACCATGTTGAAAAAGGTGATATTATATTAATAGGTGGTAAACCCAAATGTGTAATAGAACCAAAGCAAAATACTGTTGTTGTACAAGACTATGAAGATAGAGAAATCAAAGAAGTAAGACATGAAAAAAATATCTTCATGGGTGAAATGTATTTCTATGGAAAAATAGTTTCTTTCTTCTTCCAAAATGGTAGTAATTGTTTAAAAGGTAAGGAAGGAATGGCTAGAATGGCTCAGATAATGATGATGAGCCAGGCTGCCAAAGCATTTACTGGCAATTCTAAAGATAATAATAGTTTCGCTTCAATGATACCTTTAATGATGTTATCTGGCGGAAACAATCCTTTCAGTAACATGTTTGGCTTTTTCAATAATAAAGATGAAAAAGAAGCTGAAGCTGAAACAGAAAAAAAAGAAGATGCTACAGTTAAACAATTACTTACAAGCATAAATGACTTAGTAAGCGAAATAAAGTCATTAAAAGAAATTCAGGTAAAGCAATCTGAAGAAATAGCTTCCTTGAAGCAAAATGCTAAGTAAGCTTGTATAGTTTTCATTGTAGTTGGTTTTTGTTGTTGTTAAATCAAATTAACCAAGCAAAGCTTGTCGGTGTGATTTGTGTTGGGTAATGGGTGGTGATTTGTCCTAAAGCCTCTCCTTGAGGAGAGGTGGCACGTAGTGTCGGAGTGGTGACTGAACTATAGTAAATTTTGTTTAGCGATAGCGTAGTATAAACCAATGAATAAATGTTTACTCTAACTACTTCACCCCTCAGTCAGACATTCGTCTGACAGCTCCCCTCAAGTGGAGCCTTTAGAAAGAATCTTCTACCAATTATTAATGTAATATATTTAAAAAGGAGAAAATTATGGGTAGCGGACGTTGGACAAGCGATAGTTTTACTAGTTATTCTTCCTCTCAAGGTAGAACTGTATCTAAAGATGGTTTTGTCAATGTATCTAAGGAAAATGCTTTTAAACAAACTACAGTTCATAAAACATTAGACAGCAGAAATATAGCTGTAAGAGAATGTTGTAATAGTGCTGAACATCCAAATACTATTCCTATAATATTGGCATTGGATGTTACAGGTTCTATGAGCACAGCATGCGATAGAACATTATCTTCATTAGGTGTAATTATTACTAATTTATACAAGAAATACAAAGATATTGAATTTTGTATAATGGGTATAGGTGATGTAAACGCTAGAGACAGACACCCAATTCAGATGGGGCAGTTTGAATCTGATATCAGAATAGCTAAAGACTTAGATAGACTCTATTTGGAAAAAGGCGGCGGTGGAAATGGTTACGAAACTTACACTACTGCTTGGTTTATGGGCACTTATAAAACAAAATTAGATTGCTGGGATCAAGGTAGAAAAGGCATTATAATTACAATGGGTGACGAACCCTGTAATCCATATCTGGATGCAGAAAGATTGAACCCGCAAATCTTGGTTACTGATCATGAAATTAGAGAAGATATAGATACAAAATGCTTATATGAAGAAACCAAAAAGAAATTTGATATTTACCATATAAGCATAGATGACCCAGATAGCTGTTATAGAGATTATCAAAAAGATGTTGATCCTTCCTGGGAATTTTTAGGGTCTAATTATATGGTATCTACTATTAAAGAACTTCCAGATACTATTGTTAAATGTATAGATATTTCTTTAAGCCATACAAATTTAGATACTAAGATAGATGATAGCACTTCCGAAACTCAAACTATTGAAGCTAATGATGGTTCTACAGTAAAAGAAATATCTTGGTAAATGATTGTAATTATTGTAGTTGGTTTTTGTTGTAGTTATGGTTCTAAAGCCCCTCCTTGAGGAGGGGAATAAAAGGGGCGGTGACCGAACTAGTGGTAAATATTATTCTTTGAGATAAACATTGATTTATACCGTTAATGGCTAATCGAAAAGTTTTAATACGATAACGCTAAACAAGGTTTACTCTGGTTCTGTCACCCTTTCGGCTTGCAAGCAAGCCACTTCCCCTCAAGGGGAAGCCTTAGAACCACATAGAAGAAACTAGCATTTGCTAGAACAAATCCTAACTCCTCACTCCTAATTCCTAATTTCTCCCTATACCCTAAGTTTACGGTTTAATGAAGCTTTCGAGAGTTACAAAAAGAGTTTCTGGTTCAACTGGTTTGCTTAGGTGAGCATTTAAACCAGCCTGAAGACTGCGCTGGACATCTTCCTCAAAAGCATTTGCGGTTAAAGCTATAATAGGAATTACCTTTGCATCATCTCTATCCATTGCTCTAATATGCTTAGCCGCTTCCAAACCATCCATTTCAGGCATTCTCATATCCATCAAAACTGCATCATAGTAGCCTTCAGCACTATTTGCAAACATATCAACAGCAATTTTGCCGTTTACCGCGTGTTCTACTTTCATTTCACGCATGCTTAGAACCATCTTTATAATTTCAGCATTAACAGCCATATCTTCAGCAAGTAAAATACGACGACCTTTTAATTCTACTTTTTTATTATTATTTACAGAACCAGCAGAATTATCGCCGTTTACTTGATTGGTTTCTTCGATTTCTGCCGGTTTCTGGTCTGAATTGGTTAAAGTCAAAGTTAAGGTGAAAGTCGTTCCAACATTCTTTTCGCTGTCAACTTTGATTTCGCCATTCATCATATCGATAATGCTTTTGGTAATAGACATACCAAGACCAGTACTGCCATATTTGGTTTTTGTAGTAAGGTCTTCCTGGCTAAAAGCCTCAAAAAGTTTCGGTAGAAATTCTTTACTCATTCCTATGCCAGTATCTTTCATAACAAAACGAAGAGCAGTCTTATTATCGAAATGACTAATAGGTTCAATAGAAAATTTTACATACCCATCTTTAGGAGTAAACTTAACAGAATTACCAAGAATATTAATTAACACCTGTTTGAGCTTAGTATTATCTCCAACGAAATAATCGTTATCATTTCTCTTATATTGGCATTCCCATTTCAAACCTTTATCCTTACATTGACCACCAATAATAACATCAATTTGGTTAATTAATGCAGACAAAGAAAAGACTTCTTCCTTCAAAATCATTTTACCAGCTTCTATGCGCGTCATATCCAGAATTTCATTTATAATATCCAGCAAATGTTCTGCAGAAACCCCTATCTTTTCCAGATTATCTCTTGTGTTTTGCAATATATTTTTATCACTAAGAGCTATTCTGTTAAGACCAATAATTGCATTCATAGGAGTTCGTATTTCATGGCTCATATTAGATAGGAAGGCTGTCTTAGCTTTATTTGCGCTTTCTGCGGCAGCTAATGCATCGCTTAAAGCCTGACTTTGTGCTAATGTTTTTCTTGTTTCAGCATCTACATCGGTAAATCCTACTCCTACCGCATGAACGATATTGTCATCTCTGTCTTCAGGATGACGAACCCCAGCAATACGTATCATTTCATAATATTCAACATTATTTCTAGTAATCATATACTTATAAGAAATAATTCGTTCCTTTGCCAAAGCTTTTCTTATTTCATTTGAATCAATAAAGCTTAAAAATTTATCTATATACTTGGCACTAACATATTTCTTTGCATATGAAGAAAAAGTCTCTTTATAAGAGAAATGCTCACCTTGCCCAAGAGTATTATCTAAATTTTCATAAGATTGGTAGCATATACCTTCATTTTTGTCTAAATCAATATAATAAACACCCCTATAGTCAGAAGAAAGAGCATTTATCATACTATTTGCCTGTGTATGCAAATTTTGGATATATTGATGCAATTCATCTTTTATCTGGGCTATATGTTGACTAAGTTCTAAAACCCCATCTGAAGACTTGAACTCTATTTGCTTGATTTCAGCATTTGGATTAATCTTATGAGTCAAATCTTTTATATCATCCATAACATCCTTTATATCGGAGTTTATAATTCCAATCTGTTTTCTGAATTTTCCAGTAGTTATAAATACCAGAATAATAGCCAATATTATAGTAATTAAACTGCTTATATAAATAACCCTGGTTTGATTTGCAATCTGTTCCTCATACCACTCTGCAGCAAAATCAACAGCTACAATTCCAGCAACTTTACCCTTAGAATTAAAAATAGGACTGTAAGAACTGTAAAAACGTCCCCAATCATCTGAATAGGGATTCTCATCAACTGCAGATTCACCCAAACTAGCCTTATACAAAGCATCTGTGTATACTACAGGAGACCCAAAATCACCTGGGTCAGGCGCAGGGTCAACACTAAAAACGAAGTTTTTATTTCCTAAGTCTTTAATACAATAAATATATCTTAAATCAATATTTCTTTGGAAAACAGCAAGAAAATCATTAATTTTTCTATATTCCGGGGTATCTTTATCTTCTTTTTTTAACTTTTCAAGAACGTCACCAAGCTCACCGTTAAGTAAATCCGCAGCTGATTTTGAAATGTCAAGCATACGGTTGTTAATTAAGGTTTTCATGGCACTTCTTGAATGATTTATTAAGATATGCCCAACAATTAAATTTATAGTCAAAAGAAAAACTGACATCCAAAAAGCCAGTTTAACAGAAAAACCAGTTCTTTTACTTCCCATTAGAGCGCTCTCTCTTAAAATTCAAATTCAAGATTCTTTATATTAGCAGAAGATGACATATTTAAACAAGAAAAACCTCAATCAAAGGATTGAGGTCATGATAAATCAAATAAAACGAACCGTTTCTTTTAATTCTTTCCTTGAATAATGGTTTGGAAGGGGCTTTGAACCTTCTTCAGCATATCCTAAGTCTAAGAGCATTAAAACTTCTTCATTTTCAGGCAAGCCAAGTTCTTTCTGAGCTGTTTCTGGGTTGAAGAAATTAAGCCAGCAACTATCTACTCCAGCGTTTGCTGCAGCCAACATCATTGTTGTAGCAACAATACTGGCATCTTCTATTCCAGAATCTCTTTTATCGCCTGGATAAGTAAAAACGTTGTTTTTATCAAAAGCAACAACAATAACAGTTGGAGCACCGTAACGACATGGTGTAAGTTTATCTATTTTAGCAAGACCTTCGCTGGACTGAACAACATAAATGCGCTGTTCCTGAAGATTCTTAGCAGTTGGTGCTAAGCGGCCGGCTTCAAGAATATCTTCTAATTCTACCTTACCAACCTGACGAGAACTGAATTTCTTGCATGAATAACGATTTTTAACAACTTCATTAAATTCCATAATTTCCTTCTTTCAAAACCAGCAATTAATAATTTCTATTATAATAGCAAACTTAAATAAAGCTATCAATGATTTTACTATTATTCATTTTCAAGACAAAAGATGCCGATATAAAAACAAACAAACATAAACAGAGGTAAACAGATGTCAAAAAACAAACTTGCAGTATTGGCCGCGTTATTCTTATTTGGTTCTATCATGGATGCAGAAGCAAAAATCTGTATCGGATGCAGTACACAAATACCAGATAATGCCAATTTCTGTTCTAAATGTCTGACGCCACAGCCAAAAGCTGCTGTAATAGGCAATCAAAGTATGCAGAAAGAACCTAAAGAAGTAATTCTAGACATGTTTGCCTTTATTGACAATTACGAAGTTTACTTTCATGAAATGGAATACCTAAATATTTTAGGCAAAATGCCTGAAGTAAAAACAATGTTTCAAAATGCTTCGGTAAGATATAAAAATATTGAAAGAATGCTTCCTGAAGAATGTAGACTTCTTGCCAACATATACGCCGCAAAATATCAATTATTTGACGGAGTAACCAATATAATGAAAAACCTTCGTCTAGACTCAGGTTATAGAGATGCTTTATTAAGATCTGCACTATTGACGATGGCATATTATAATCAGATTATTAATCAGTTTAGAACTCCTGTAACATGGGACGCTCAAAACATTGAAATATTAAAAAAGCAGATGCAGAACGTTAATAATCGCGTTCAAAAATACCAGGTTACTTCAAAATATCTGAAAATGGATGAAGAAAACAAAGTTCCAAACGGTGACAGTATAATGGTTTTAGGTATTGAAGGGAAAAAAGCCCACGTTATGTACATGGGACCGAGTATGACAAATGAAGCCGTTCAGGCATCTTTCCCTCTGAGTACATTAGAAAAACGAACAACTTGGAAAAAGACTAACGAATTCTTCTTTCAAGACATAAAACTCCATCCCTAATCATTACTCCAATGACCCTATAACCTACCACTCACCACTTATCACCTATCACTCAGAACTTTCATTGCTCTATCTAAAATACCGTTCATTTGAGCAATCGCCATCCCGTAATTCACTATGGGAATCCCCGCATCTTTAGCTTTTAAGATGCGGTTTTTCATTTCTGCCTCATTAAGCATACAACCACCACAGTGAACTATTAACTTAAATTCTGACAAATCCTTAGGGAAATCACCACCAGATACAAAAACATACTCTGGTTTTGCCTTAGAAAAGTCTTCGATCCAAGCTGGCATTTTTTTTGTTCCAATATCGTTACATTGTCGATGATGAACACAACCTTCTGCTATTAAGACCTTATCGCCATCTTTTAATTCAGATAAAGCCTTTGCACCGACCGCCAGGCTATCTAAATCACCCTTATAGCGAGCCATCAATATTGAAAAAGAAGTTAATAAAATATTGTCTGGAACTATTGCAGAAACAGCTTTAAAAGCCTGAGAATCTGTAATAACAAGCTTAGGTGGTTTATTCAAAAGTTTGAGAATATTGTCTAATTCTTCAACCTGACAGCAAATAACAGAACAATGAGCATCTAGTAAATCTCTTATAGCCATCTGCTGAGGCATAATGAGCCTGCCTTTTGGCGCAGACTCATCTATAGGAATAACAAGTATTACTGTATCCTTAGGTGAAACCAAGTCAGAAACTAAGTGTTTTTCATTCTTCAAAGACTTAGCAAAAGTACCAAGTTTCTCTTTTAATTCATTTATCCCCTGCCCTGTCTTTGCACTAATAGCCAATGCGTCATTGAGAACCGAAGAAATGGCAATACCATTGTCTATTTTATTATACACCACCAAATACGGCAGTTTCCTGCCCTTCAGTTCATTCAAGAATTCTTTATCCAAGTCTGACAAACCTAATGCAGAATCGACGACAAGAACAGCAATATCAGTCTTAGCTAGAATCTGTCTAGCCTTTTCCACGCGTTTTAAACCAAGTTCACCTTCATCATCCAAGCCTGGTGTATCAATTATAACTACAGGTCCCAATGGCAATAGTTCCATTGCTCGTTTAACCGGATCAGTAGTAGTTCCTTTAACATCAGAAACTAC
>ONIU01000157.1 GCA_900317935.1 uncultured bacterium | reverse complement strand
ACGTCTATAGCGCCTGGAACGGCGATAATCTTAGCAATATATTCACCAAGAAGCTTTTCAGGCCATATAATTTTATCAATAGCAAGTTTTTCGCCTAATTCACCAGCGAAAGTTTCGAAATAGTGATCTTTATTTACGAAACAGAATGTTTCTGCCTTACTAATCTGTTTAACAGCCAGACAAGAGATAACGTTGACTTCATCTGAGGCTGTGCAGGCAATAAACGCATTTGCGTCTTCAACTTCAGCAGATTGAAGAATAGATAGACTTGTTGGGTTGCCTGTTATGACTTGAAGGTCGAATTTTTCCAACTGCTTTACAGCTTTGAGTTCTGGTTCAATTATTTTAACATCATTATTTGCAGTCAATGTTTTTGCAAACTGCAAACCTATTTCAGTAGCGCCAGAAATTACTATTTTCATATTTTTTAGTTATAAGACTTAAGATTCAAGATATAAGACTTAGGATATTTAATTCTTCAATCTTCTATCTTTTATCTTTTATCTTTCCTCTTCTATCTTTTCTAAATAGGGTTGCTCAGGCCACTTAGCTTAAAGCTTGTATCTTAGAGCTTTTCGCTTAAATAATATTACTTTAGCTGATTTTTTTCAATCTATAGATTTTGAGCATAAACTCTTATCGCTTTTCCTTCGTTTGCCAAAGTATCAATGAGTTTAAAGTTATTCTTCTCTATTTTTTGAATATTTGTGCTTTCTATATCACCAATAACAACGCCTATATTGAACTCGTTTTTATTCAGTTCTGCAGCAAAAGAAGAAAAGTTTGAACAGATAACATATTGGCTGAAACATCCGAAATGCTGTTTATAATTAAATTCGCTTATTTCCCCAAAAACACAGATGGTTGATTTATGAGCGGAATTACGGCAAAGCGATATTATTTGTCTAAATATTATTTCAATTCCATTTAGAGGAATATCGGGAACATTTTTCTTTAGCCGTTCAATAATTGCTTTCTCTCTCACTGGGTCATAAGCTGAAATCCTATTGTTTTCAGCAGAATTTCTGAGTTTGTCTTTTAAAGCACCAATCTTAACTGCACAATCAACCCGTTTCGATAAGAGCTTTGCTATTGTCTCGTCTATCTGGTCGATTTCTGCTCTAAGATTGATTATTTCAGACTTTATCACTTTCAGAAAGCCTTTTTTGCATTGCCTGATGCATTGGGCATTTGGTATCGTCTTCGCGGCAATATGGATTTTTTGCAAACTGACAGGGAGCTCCAGCATTCTTGAAAATGAGCGGAGCGACTTTTTTTACTGCAGCAAGCATTTCGTAAGCGAGCTGTCTTATTTCCCACTGAGCTTTCATGCAGCAGCGCTGTTCAAAAAAATTAAACAAGCTTCTGGCATTCATAGTAAAAACTATTTTTGTTTCTACAGCATTTGGAAAAATGTATCGAGCATCTTCGGGTGCAACACCGATTTCTACCATTTTACGGTAAGCGTTCAGGCTTTCTTCCATAGCTTTATTATAAACTTCTAAAGCTTCTGGGTTAGCGGCTATCTTTGGAGGAATAATATTGGGTATTTCCTTTAATTTGAGATAGTTAACATAGCGCTGGCTTTCCTGGGAATAAGAAGCAATTCTATGTCTGACAAGCTGGTGTGATAATGCTCTAGAAATTCCATCTGCACTAAATGTGAAGGTGGCATGTTCAAAAACAGAATAATGCCCTCTCTGAAAGAGCATATTTATCATTTTTTCTACTTCTTCGGGTTTAAAACCTTTTTCGATAGCATCAGCAGGTCTATTAGAATAACAGCGTCTGGCAGCAAGAGCTACCATTACATCTGGATCTGGGGTATGGCGAAGTAAAGTTACACTCATAATCACTTAAAAGTATTTCGGCGAAAACCTGCTGTAAAAAGGGGATAATACTCTTTTTAATTAAACAGCAAATTTTCGCCGGAAATAATAAAAACTAAAGAAGATTATTTTGCTTCTTCTACAGGAGCAGACTTCTTAGCTTTTCTTGCAGCAGCAGCTTCAGCAGCTTTCTTTGCATTAGCCAATTTCTGGTTGAATTTATCAACACGACCGGTAGTATCAACAAAACGCTGAGTACCAGTAAAGAATGGATGGCATGCTGCACAAACTTCAACTTTAAGTTCTTTTGCAGTTGAAAGGGTTTCGAAAGTGTTACCGCAAGCGCAAGTAACTTTGATTAAGTTAGTCTTTGGATGAATATTCTGCTTCATTTCAGGTTCTCCTATTAATCTTTAAAATTCTTTGAAGCTTCTTCAAGATTATCATAAATATCTATGATTTCATGAAGATGTATGAGTTGGAAAATACCGTAAATATAAGTATTAAGGTTGATTAAAAGCATATCTCCGCCAGCGCTTTTAAGCTTTTTAAGAGTGCCGATGAAGAAGCCTAATCCAGATGAATCTATGTAATTTGTTCTTTCAAGGTCAATAACTAATTTCAACTTCTTCTGGTCGATTAGTTCTTGAACTTTTTCCTTGGCAGCCGGCAATGACCACATTCCCAAATCTCCAATTATAGAAAGAACAACATAGCCCTTTTCAGCATTTCTTTCTTCAAAACTGATTTGATTTCCGTTTTCTTCCATTTCTTCCTCCAACAGGAATTGAAACACCTTACTGGTGTCTAGGTTTGCTACGCACTATTTCAATAGCATTACAAACCGCCATTGTCAGGTTCGCCTGCCACTGAGATGAATTTAAAGTAACATTGGTAACTGCGTTGCCAATGCTAGTAACCACATATTTAGAAGGCAGGGAATTTAAAGCTAAAGCTACAACATCTAATTTGCAGCGTTCACATGAACAACCTGGCGTTTTACCTTGAGCAAATAATTCTTCTACCGCGTCTTTAACGGCGTTTTCCATTTTATTTACCAAAACCAAGTTTTCCATGCTGTTACCTTTCAGTTGTTAGCCTTCGGCTTTTAATCCCAGTTTTGTTCTTAATGTCTTTGGATCAATATCAAGCAATCTGGCTGCTTTTAGCTTATTTCCGCCGGCGTATTCCAGAATTTTCTGTGCATATATACGTTCCATTTCGGCCATTGTATAGATGCGGTCTTCTACAATACTGCCTTCGCCACCAGCGAGCTTGGATGGTTTTCTGATTTTATCAGGAAAATCATCTGGTTCAATGACATTAGTTCTTGAAAGAACAGTAGCTCTTTCAATTACGTTTCGCAATTCTCTAACGTTACCAGGCCAAGAGTAAGTAGTCAATACAGACATTGCATTGCTGCTGACTGTCAGTTCCGGCTTGTTATACTTTTCTTTGAATTCATCAAGGAAAGAGTTAACTATCTCAGGGATATCTTCTATTCGTTCACGAAGCGGGGGAATGTGTATTTCAACAACGTTAAGCCTGTAATACAGGTCTTCACGGAATCTTCCTTTTTTTATTTCTTCAAGAAGACTCTTGTTTGTTGCTGCCATGATTCTGACATCGACTTTAATGGTATTTGAGCCGCCTATGCGTTCAAATTCCTGCTCCTGCAAGACTCTGAGGAGTTTAGTCTGAGTCATCATGGACATATCGCCGATTTCATCAAGAAATAGCGAACCACCGTTAGCCCGTTCGAAGCAACCTTCCTGACGGCTTATCGCCCCAGTAAAAGCGCCTCTTTCGTGACCAAACAACTGACTTTCGAGAAGCTCTGAAGGAATTGCTGCACAATTCATTTTGAGATAAGGTTTTGTCTTTCGGCGGCTTTCGCTGTTGATGGCTGTTGCCACCATTTCTTTGCCTGTGCCACTTTCACCAGTGATTAAAACAGTTACATCATTCCCGGCAACCTTCGATACCAAATCTAGAACTTCAGTTATCGCTTTGCTGGAACCGATTATTTTCTTTTTCATAATCTCCGGTAAAACCTTATTTGTTAGAGCCTCTTTAAAGACAATATCCCTAAAGAGATGTATTGCTCAGTCGTGTCGAAAATGATATCACAGCAATATTAAGATGTCAAGAATTGTGTACCTTTTTATGGCTTATAATAAATTAACAATTTTAAAAATAAAGACTATTGAAAAATCAGCTAAAATGGTAGAAAATATTTCTAGAGATGATTTATTAATTTCTGTTCAGAGGAGATAAAAAAATGGCAGTTAAATTATTTATTGGTAACCTTCCTTTCAGCGTTGACAACGCCAAGCTAAAAGAAGAATTTGCTAAGTTTGGTGAAGTAGTAAGCGCTAATATTGTTATTGATAAAGGTTCCAAACGTTCTAAAGGCTTTGGTTTTGTTGAATTTGCAACAAAAGAAGCTGCTGATGCCGCAATAAGTGGAATGAACGAACAAGAAATGGGGGGAAGAAAGCTCACCGTCAGCATGGCTAAGAAGCAGTGAATGAAGAACTGTTAAAAAAAATCAAAATAGCTGGAGCTAAAAACTTTGATGCATATGCTCAGAAGGTTCTAGAAGCATCTGCAAATCATGGAACATTCGGTATGGAAATGGTAGATATGCTCCATGACCAGCTTCCAAGGACTTCTTGTGCTAATTGTGGTAAATGCTGCAATTCCATTTCTATGTATTCTTTGGAATATCATCGAGTTATGCGTGAAGTCATGACTAGATGGAAACCAGAACGAGTTCTAAGACTTATAAAATCTTTGCTGCGTTTTGATTTAAGACAGGCTCAGGTTGGCAGTGAAAGTCGTTTAAGATGTGTTTTCAGAGATGATGAAACAAAAGTCTGTCTAGTTCATCCAGTAAGACCTTTTGCTTGCCGTATTTTCGGTTTATTAAAAGAAAATGGGCAGCGAGAGTGCGATAATGTAAAAGATTTATCATTGCCTGAACAAACCGTAAAAGAAGAATATCTGATCAATCTTCAAGCTAAAATCTTAGAGAATTCAGAAAGCTTTGAGCCTTTTGAAGGAAAAGGCGAAATACACTTTTTCCCATTTGAATTCTGGTTTTTCAGATATCTATTTTCGCCAGAACGAGCGTTACAGATTTACCGTGAGATACTGGTTCCGCTTTCCACCCCTTTAACAAAAATGTGGGAAAAGCAGGAACAGTTACCAGATATATTACCTAGCGATTACGAATCATAAAAGGATATTTATGAAAATTAAACTATTGATTATTGCTTTATTCACAGTATTGTTTTGTGCTACTTTACAGGCTCAGCCTGCAGATGAGATTCTTAGAAAGAACCTGACAAATCTTTCCATTCCGAATGAACACATCAAAACATTTGCTGTTGATTTAACAATAAGCTCATCAGGCAGTAATTATGTAAGCCAAATAAGATATGATAATGGAAACATGGCTTTTAACTGTTTTGATGCAGATAAAACTCCATTGCTTGTAATCAGAAATGAAAATGTATTATTTAATGATGCTTTAAATTCTAGAGTTTGTATTTTAAAAAAGAATATTGTTATAGCTAAAGCTGTTTGCGAAGGCGAACAAATGCAGGCATATGTTAATTTCCATCAACCTAACGATGAAGAAAAAGAGAATGCTATAAAGATAGACTTTCTGAATTTTGCTGAACAAGCATTGAGCAATATGAGAACCTCTAAAGAAAATGGTATTATTACTATTTCTGGGGAATCAGCACAAAAATCTATTATAACTTCTGTTATAAAGCCTAATGATTTTTTCCCGTTAAAGAAATTCTCTCTTTCAAGTGATGATTTTGTTATTTCCTTCGACAATATCAGAGTTAATGAAGAAATAGATAAAAATTGTTTCATTTATCCAGAAAAAGAATTAGCCAGGTCAAATATTCGATTGGACGATTTAACAGAAGAAGGTAATAGCTTATTCGGCTTTGGAATGCTTCAACAAGTAATGTATTCTATAATGGCAAGAAGTGCTTTTGAAGATAAAGAAATGCAGGAAAAACTGGAAGAAATATTAAATCTTAAGGGAAAATTAGATTGGAGTAAGATTAAAGCCAGCGATGT
>ONIU01000026.1 GCA_900317935.1 uncultured bacterium | reverse complement strand
AGCTAGTTTTATATCAATAATATCACCTACAGCTATTTCTTTTGTAGGTTTTGCTTTTATAGAGTTGACACTAACGAGTCCTAGTTTGCAGGCTTCATTAGACAAGGTTCTTCTTTTTATAAGACCAGTTACTTGCAAATATTTATCTAATCTCATGAGAAACTCTCCTTTAAATATAAAGAGGCGAACTTTTAAAGCTCGCCTCTTTATTAACCAAATACTAATTTCCCTTTACGCAATCATTCTATTAAATCAATAATATCCTGATTTCGAACGATGTAGGCCTGGTTCATCAATCCTTTTATGAAATAACTCCAGGCTTCCTGCTGGTAAGTATTCACAAAATTCTTTTTAATTCTGTTTGTGATATTAGCATCTAATTTGCTTTCAACTCCTGGTGTTTCGCTTTCCAACATTGCTACAACCCAACCATAAGGAGTTTCTATTGGCTTAGTATATTCGCCTACTTTTAAATTCCAGATTTCATTGTCTAGTGCGGCTGTATACTGTCCTCTTGTTGTTGGAGACATTAAACCACCAAAGGCTGCAGAACTGTCAGAAGAGTATGTTCTTGCCAACATTGAGAAACCTGCACCTTTTTGCAATTCAGCATAAACTCTTTCAGCTGTATTCTGATCGCAGATTATTTGTCTGATGGTTCTTGTTGCCGGAACATCAAACATTTTCTTGTTTTCGTCATAGTATTTATTGATTTCATCATCTGAAGGTGAGAATGTAACAATTCTTCTTATTGTATCTCTGCAATTTTCAAATGGTTCATACAAATCTTTTTTGTAGTTAGTAATTTTAACTATGTTCCAACCGAATTGAGTTTTGAATGGTGGCAAATAAGTGTTAAGAGTATTTGCTTTTATTGCAGAAAGAAGAGTTTTGTGGAATTCTGGCAGATAAAGCTGGCCATTATCAGAAAACAAACCCATACCTTCGAATAGATTAGCAGTTGAACCAGGGCTTTCTGAAAAAGCAATGTCTGTGTAACTGTGTTTCTTTTCGCCTTCTTCTTTTCCATAGGCTTTAACCATGTCTTCTATAGAAGCTGATGGATTTTCCTTAACCAGTTTTTCAGCGATTTTAGCAGCTTCTTCTTCAGCAGCCTTATTTGAAAGAATACCGGTGATTTTTGCTTTTAGACTTTCAGTAAGCTTCAATGGCACTGGTTTATCGAATTTTACAAGTTTGAAAAGGTGATAACCATTCTGAGTCTTAATAACTTCAGAAGTATCTCCTGCTTTTAAGCTGAATATCTGTTCTTCGATTTCAGGAACAATGTAATCATAGCCATCACAGATTTCTTCTTTTAATATGGCTTTTTCTGCGTCAGAATAATCGTCAGTTAATTCACCTTTGAAGAATAATGGAAGCTTGCCTTTTGAGGGGCCTTTAGAAAAAGCAGTTGCAGCTTCAGCAAATTTAACAATGTTACTACTATACAATTTCTGATATAAACTGTTGATAGTTGATTCTGCCTTATTAGAAGCTTCTTTTGCTTTTGCTTCCTGCATTAATATATCTTTTACTTCGCTGAAAGGTTTAACTTTTTCAGGATTCTTTGCTTCAACTTTAATGATATGATAGCCGTAAGTTGTTCTAACTGGTTCTGTAATTGCTCCAACTTCAGCAGAAAAAGCAGCATTTTCAAATTCTTTAACCATAGCGTTTCTGCCAAAGAATCCTAAGTCACCTCCGTTTTTAGCAGATCCTGGATCTTCAGAATTTTCTGTTGCTAACTTAGCAAAGTCTTCTCCGTTTTTGGCTTTTTCATATAAAGCTTGTATTACTTTCTTAGCTTCTTCGAATTTTTGTTCATCATCGCCTTCTCCACGAGGCTTAATAAGAATATGGCTGGCTTTTACCTGTTCTGGTTCTGTAAATCTTGCAATATTCTTATTGTAGTCATTCTGAAGGTCTGTTTCACTTACTATCATTGAATTAATGTAGTTAGCGTCTTTGGTATTGATGAAAATATGATATACTTCAGCTCTATCAGAACTTAAAAGTGTTGCTTTGTTGGCTTCATAGTAAGTATTAATCTGTTCATCTGTAACTTTTACGGAATCAATTAATGCAGATGGTGATACAAGCAAATAATCGAAGCTGATTTCATTATCTTTCTTGAAGTAATTTTTATGGCTTTCATAATAGGCTTTTAAGTAATCTTCTGTTGCACTTGCTGGATTTACAGAATTAACCGTATTGGTGTAAACGGTTCTTAAAACCATTTGTTTTACTTTTTCCTGTTTGTAATCTTCTTGACTTAAACCACTAGTGATAAGTTTATATTCGAAATCATTGCTGTTGGTTCTGATTTCATCTCTAATACTGCTATCAACTGTTGCATTAAGAGTGTCTAAAGAAACCATATTGTTTGCTTTTGCATAAAGGTCGATAAGATTAATCTTGATAAGATTGTCTATAACACTTTCTTTTAAAGAAGTTGAATAGAATTTCTTTAATCCTTCAGGCATTTTGCTAAGTTTTGCATATTCATCGGTACTCTTCAATACTCTATTTATTGTCTTAGTATCTATAGATGCTGTAAAAGAAGAATTGTTAGCGTTATAAGATACAAATATAGCCGGTACATTGCCTTTGTCAGCAAGTTTTGCTGGAAGAGCAAACTTGGAATTTGCTCTGTTGACTGTGTCTGATTTTATTGAAGATTCGTGCTTTTCACGTTCTTGACTTTCAATTCTTGTTCCATATCCAATAAAGAAAAGTGAAATCACAAAAGTCGCAATAACAGCTATGATAATTGATTTCATGTGAAGCCTGAGCCATGTCATTGACATGAACTTAGGTATGGGTTTGTTTTTTGCTTTTGCTTTTTTAATATAAGCATCATTTGCCTTGTTTTCAGACAATTCTGGATTAGACATACTTGTCGGCCACCTCTTAATACATTTTGTACACTATATGAAGCTAAAAAATCTTTATCTGCATATAAGTGCGAAAATTATATCATTGCTTATTTGATACTGTCAAATATAACTTATATGAGGGGTAATAACCGTTATGTTGGATTATTTGGAGTAGATATTAAACTATTATAAATAATCATTGATTTTTTTAATAAATCTAATCGTCCATCTAAGTCTAATATATATGGTTTAGAGACCATAAAGCAGTCTTCATTAGCTTCATATTGGTAACCAGGCTGATGATTATCCATAAAGGCGTTTGTTCTTTCCAATGTGAAGTAATTGTATACATTTTCTTCATTGCGGCCTTTCAAAATAAAATCGTTGCAAAAATCAGGATTGTCTGTAAGTTCTATGTCTTTTCCACCTTTTTTTTCGTATATCTTATCAGGGTTTAATATGTCTATTCCTAGATTATAATAATTAGGTGCTGGCATATCCATTCCGAGAAAATGAAAAGTTTTTGGAAGTTTATCGTTTGTATCTCTTAAATAAAAACTTGGAAACCTTGTTTTAATATTTATTATTAAGCATACAGTATGAGCAAGACATGCGTTATGGGCTTTGCCTCTGGATATGTGAGAATCATTAAGCTGTTCTGAAGAAACTTCGAAAATATAAAATTTAATATTATTTCTTGTTCCTGCCATTACACTGGATATTGTTCTTTTGCCTCCGAGATTTACTATAGCGAACTGCTGCGCTGCAGATGGTAAAGAGATAACTTTGTCCTGGTAGGTCATACCGTTTCTTGTGCAGAAATCATTTATTTCTTTTTTTCGCTTTTTATCCAGATGTAATACATAAACAAATACAGCAGCCATTATTAAAAATGGAATTATGGCAAAAAGAATATTACCAGAAGAATTTCCTGAACGAGAATTAGACATATTTGTACCTTTTTAGTCCTCAAAACTATTTATTATTTAATTTAAATGCTTTTTTTATGATGTTCAAGAATTATTTCTTGAGTTTTGCTAATAATAAACTATTCAAATAGAGCAAACTTATTATATTATTGATTATTATGAAATTAGACAGAATAATAAAAGCTTTCTTTTCTCTTTCTGCTCTTACTGCTTTATCCAGGGCAAGCGGTTTCATTAAAGTTGCCGCTATTGCTGCTTTTTATGGAAGATCAGTAGAAGCCGATATGCTGACTGCTGTTATGGTTCTGCCTGATTTAGTCTATAAATTCTTAAGTGAAGGATTGGTTTCTGGAGCTGCAGTTCCTGTTTTTGTGAAAAATAAAGATGATAAAACTTTATTGCATCAGTCTTTTTGGAGTATCTTTTGGATTACTTTTGCAGTAGGAGTAGGGTTAAGCATTGTTCTTGCATTGGGAACCAATGGCATTTGCACTCTGCTCATGCCTGAGATTGATGTTGCTTTTGAACCTGTTCTTCGTAAAATGTGGCTTATACTTATTCCATATCTCACATTAGGACTGCTTAGTGGTGTTCAAACTTCTCTTTTAAATTCTAGAATGAGTTTTGCTAAACCTGCATTTGGTGCTTTATTGGTTAATTTATCTATAATAGTTGGTACATTTATAGCTGCTGGAGATAGCATAATAATAATTGCAATCGCAAATACTGTAGGAGCTTTAATTCAGGTTCTTTGGCTGTTTTACTTGATATACAAAGACAATGTAATAGAAAATGGCTTTAGAAATGCTTTTGTTTATAAACATTCTATAGCAATTGATTATTTAAATGCTTCTGCACCTGTCATAGCCTGGATTTCCATTCTCCCTCTTATTCCGGTTTATGAGCGTCATTTACTCTCATCAAGCGAAGGGGGAATTTCAACTTTGAATTATACCGAAAAACTATTTAATCTTCCGCTTGGAATAATAGCAATCAGTCTTGCTCATGTTATATTACCGAATTTAAGTTTACTTCAAGGAAAAGAGAGAATCAGATTCTTAGCGAAATCTCTTGGGTTGGCTTCTGTTGTGATTTTACCGATTATTGCTGTTATCTGGTTTGGGGCAGAATTCATTGTTCGTGTTGTTTTTATGCGAGGAAAATTTTCCATAGAAGATGTAGATGTGGCTGCAGGCTTATTTAAATGGTATTCTATGGCTTTATTACCTGTATCTCTAAATTTAATGCTAAATAGAGGTTTCTTTGCTGCAGGAAATTACAGAATTCCTTTTATTGCAGGACTAGTTTCTGCACTGTTTCAGTTATATCTATGCTATTCTACTGTTCCGGTTTATGGAATGAAAGGAATAGCTATAGCTGCAGTGTCAGCAGGCTTTATCCAGTTGGCAATTTTGCTGGTAACGACTTTGATTAAGCGATAACCGAATATTGTCGCAATCTGTGAGACTTCACTGTGGTAATTGTCGAACACAACTCTCACAGGCAGCGTCAGTTGCCGTCTCACAAGTTGCGTCAGCAACAGTCCCACAGAGGCTTTAGCCTCGTCTCACTTTACTTCTCATTCTCAACTTTCATTTTTATGGGTTCTAGTATTCTATTTATTAGAAGCGGACAGCATGCTTGTTCGACCTTATTCTCCTCCGCGGTCTCTGAATATTACTGCCTTCGAATAAACTTTGAGAGAACGAGCCTTGTGCGGAGAATAAAAGGTCTCTCGTCAGCTGTCTACATTTTCACTCTTAACACTGCATACCACCTACCACAATCTCTCATTTCTCAGCTTTCACCTATAACCTACCACCTACCACTCTATTATTCTTCTTTAGGGGTAGGAACAACAAGTCTTGCCAGTTCGTCCCAAGTTATTTCATTCTTAAATGAAGCTGCTATTCCTGCTTTTCTTCCTCTAAGGCTGTCTTTGGCATTAAAAGCTTTTCTCATAGCATAACTTAGCCCTTGAGAATCTAATTGATGAACTTTTATAATCGGAGAATCAGCGTATAGTTCTCCTTTAGGCATTTCTATTACATTTGTTTTTACAGGAATAATTGTGTTCATTGGAAGATTTGAGATTGAGTTTAGATAATCAGCTCCAATTATGTGAAGTCCACAAGCAGTAGCTTCTCTGACGTTAATGGCTGAATTAAATGCGAGATTGCCTGCAACATAGATATCTGCGGAAGCAAGAAGTCCTGCATAGTCAGCATCAGACAAAGTGTTGTCTATTACTGTAACTTTTGCAAACATAGAGTTTAAAGCACCAAGCTTTTTACGAAAATCTAATACTTCGTAAGCAAAGTCTTTCTTTATTTTGGGAAGATGAGTAAGCTTGATTATCAATTCTACTTTTTCTGTCGGTTTAAATTCTTTTATATAAGCTTTTAATACATCTTCTAAACCTTTTCTGTTTAATGGATTTCCAGATGTAATAATTCTGAAATAGTCTTTTTTGTTAAGGTATTCTTCTGGACAAACAGCTCTAGGATTAAATATTTCTGTATTGACTGGTATAGGAGCTATTTTTATTCTTTGAGCGTTTATTCCAGCTTTTTTGCAAGCTTGAGCATGCTTTTCTGAGGGAACTATAACCAAACCGGCTCTTTGAAGTCTTCTAAGTTGAGTCAAATCTGTGTTCGCATAGGAACGTCTTTCTGAGGCTGCGAAAAGGAGATTCTGTTTCTTGGCAGAATCTAGAATTGATGTCCCGACGCGACCAGTGAAAGTTGGTGAGCGAAAATTAGCAATAATACAGACATTTGCTGGTTTTATACTCTTGTTTGATTTGCGTTTTCCACCGTAAGCCGTTTCGTTACGACGATTAATCTTTTCAAAATTCTTGAAACTTCCATATTCTTCATCATCTTCGTAATCATCAAAGTCGTCATTTCTTTTTCTATGATGTGGCTGGAAATGAGGCTTTTCTGATTTGTTGAATTTATTGAAACCTTTACTTGCAACGAGGGGTTTATTTTGTTTTGAATAGTTATTAAACGGTTTGTGATTTTTATTGTCTTTCATTTAGTATTTATCCCCCTTGATGCACAAAACTCCAGTAGATTTTCAAATTGTTCTTTTGATAGTCCACCTTGTCCTAATCTGTCCAAATGCTTCCCATAGTCTCCATGATAGTCGCTTCCACCAGTTGAGACGATATTTCGTTCCTGTGCTATTTTGTAAAAGAACTCTACGTCTTTATTCTTGTGTTCTATATAAAAAACTTCAATACCATCCCAGGGAAGATCTTTAATTGTTTCCCATGTTTCCTCCCATTTTGGTATTAGCCCTGGATGTGCTATTACTGCTATGCCTCCTGCATCATGAATGGCATCTATTGCTTCATTATATTCTATATAATCTTTTGGAACATATGCGGGACAGCCGGAAGTCAGATATTTTTTAAATGCTTCATCAAAATTCTTTACATAGCCTTTATCTTCAAGGAAATGAGCTAGGTGTGGACGTCCTAATACTCGATTAGGTTCACTTTTAAACCATTCTTCTAACTCGTCCATGTTGAAACCTTGTTCTCTAAGAAGGTTTAATATTTTCAAGGCTCTGATATGTCGAAGCTCTCTCTGTTTATCTAGTATTCTTGAAAGCTTTGATTCTTCCGGCGAGACAAACAGGCCTAAAACATGAACAGATTTTTCTTGTCCTGGTTTTCCACAAGAGAGTTCTGTTCCGGCTATTACCTTAATATTTTTGCCTTTAGAAGCTTCTTTGGCTTCTTTTATGCCGTTAATTGTATCGTGATCTGTAATGCCTATGGCAGATAAACCTATAGATTCCGCCTTCTCTACCAGTAAAGCTGGGGTTAGCAAACCGTCAGATACACTGCTGTGTGTGTGAAGGTCTGCAAAAACAACAGATTGTTTTTTCACAAAAAATCATTCCTTTCACTTAGGTCAACTTTATTTTATAGTAAATTTTTGAAAAGTTCCATACTTTTGACAATTTTATATTTAAGCAATATAATTTTTGCATAATCAGATTTGGGTAGTTATAATTATTAAACTTTTCCATTGGTTTCTTGAACTATTTATAAAGGGTGTAAATATATGAAAAGAGTTTATCATATTTTTTTTATACTTAGCTGTATATTATGCTTCCTTTTTGCTGCTGAAACAGCAAAAGCAACAGACCATAATATTTTACCTCGTTTCCCGGAAATTGTAATTGAAAAATCTTATTCTCAGTTTTTTAAAGTAAAAGATTGTCAGGCTAAGGCATCTATAGAAAATGATATTGCGGTAACAAGCCTTAAGGCAGTTCTTGCTAATGTTTCAGATAAAGAAGTTGCTAGTTCTGTGAAATTTAGAATTCTATACCCTTCTTCTGTTAGCAAAATAACTATAAACGTTAATGGCAAATCTTTTAAATATGACCCCGAAAATCCTAGATATAGCTTCTCTCTTAAGCCTAATGAAGAAATTAAATTTGAAATGAATGCAAATGTATATATAAATTATAGTATTGACGCAGTTCGTAGGGCTATTAAGCGTAAGGAAGAAGAAGAAAAGGCTGGTGTTAAAGATGCAAGGTCTGTTAAAGAAAAAGGGCAGGACATTGCTAATTCATTTTTGCGTTTCTTCAAGTCTAATGACCGTTATGGAAAAAGATTTCAGATTGGTTCTCTGATTTCTAAATGGGGGCTTTTCCCTGTTGATTTTGAGAAAATTAATGTTGAAATAAAAGTTCCCGAAAACTTTACTGTTATAACCTCTTCAGAAAGTGCTTGGCAGGATGTTAAAAAAGCTAAGAGAATTTTAACCTATAAAACTTCTGATACAGAAAATTATAGCGATGCTATTTTCCTGCCAGAGGCAGATAAAGAAGAACAGCTTAAAACCATGGAAATTCTTAAGTCAGATTATTTTAAAAGATAATTTTAATCGAAGAGATGACGGTAATAAAAAAAGCTGGCGTAAGCCAGCTTTTTTTTGCTAAATCTCAAATAAAAAATCTCAATTCCTAATTCTCAATTCCTAATTCCTAATTCCTAATTCCTAATAAATACTCCAAGGGTTTCCATATGATAGGTTCCTGGGAATAAATCGAAAGAATAAACGCTATCTAATTTATATCCCATTTGTTTTAGAGCTTTAGCATCTCTTCTGAAGGTCATTGGATTACAAGAAAGATATGTAATCATTTTGGGTTTTATTCCGGAAAGACCTCTTGTTACTCTTTGAGAAATACCAGTTCTTGGTGGATTTAAATGGAGAGCTGCTATGACTCCTTTAGTTATTGGGGTGTTAAAAATAGCTTCAGCTTTTTTGCAAAGGAATGTAATTTTAGATGAACTTCTTGTTTTCTGATGGGCTAGGGCATCTTGGAAAGAAGAAACGTTGCATTCTACACCATAAACTTCTTCAAACATAGATTCAAGTAAGAAAGTCTGAGTTCCACAGCCGCAATACAGGTCTAAAAACTTTCCTTTATGCTGATAAGCACTATAAATAGAAATTAAGGTGTGAAGAATTGCTTCTGCACCTTCCAGATTATTCTGGAAGAAAGAATTAGGAGATACTCTCCAGTTTCTGTTCATGAAGAAGAAAGGTTTCTTGTCTCTCATCTGAGTAAGAAGATTGCCTACTTCACCATATACTTCAAGTCTACTTATGCTTTCGTTTTCATCAAAAAACTGCTTGAATGGGGCTAGGGCTTCTTCGCTGTTTGTTGGAACTTTTAATGCGAATGTACAATGCTGCTGTTCGCCAAGAGTTCTGACGGTAATGGTATGAATGTTTTCCATTGTTTCACGATGTTCTGGTTTGTTGGCAAATTCAAGTAGTTTCTGGTATAGTTGCATATTTTCATAACATTGGACTATACAGCCATTTAACGGAACAACATCGTGAGAATTGTAAGAGTAGTTACCAAGAATAACACTTCCGTCTTCTTGGAAGGCTACTTTTAGTTCCATTTTATTTCTATAACCGCGCATTGGGAGCGGTTCCATCGGATAAACATGTACTGGATTCAAAGATTTGGTTATGAAATTCAATACGTTTTCTTTTTCTGTTCTTTGTGCTTCAGGATTCATTTCCTGCCAATGACAGCCTCCGCATTGTGGGAAATTGGGGCAGGGTGATTTCCTTCTAAAACGAGAGGGTTCTAATATTTCAACTATTTTTGCTCTTATGTAATCGGGTTTTTCTTCTACAACTTCTATTTTAACTTTATCTTCAGGAACACCGTAAGGTACAAATACTACTTTGCCGTCTAAATGGGCAAGAGAGTCAATCCCGTAAGTCATTTTTTCGATAGTTACGATATTATTATCCATTTTTTATCCTTTAAAAAATACAAAATATAGCTTTAAAATTGGTAACTTTAATTCCTAAATAATCACTGATGATTAAATTTATTTTAGGCTGTTTAAATAAAGTTTTGTCACGAATTTACACTAAATAATTAATGTGACCCAAGAGAAAACGGCACATTTCCGTTTTCTACTGGCAGATTACAGCATCTAAGCTTTTTTGTCAAATCATTTCTCATTTTACCCACTACCTACCACTTACCACCAATTACAAATTTCTCAACTCTCAATTCTCAATTCTCAATTCTCATTTCTCTACACCCTACGCCCTAATCTCTAAAATAATGGTTTTATTTTCTTTCAAGATGTGCTATACTAACTGACGTATGCATTACTAGGGTTGTACCCATTATGTCAATACTTGGTTTTGCAACTAAATTTAAAGGAGATATAAAAATGTCTATCACAAAAGAAAACAAGGCAAAGGTTATCGAAACCTATCAGCAGTCTGACAAAGATACTGGTTCACCAGAAGTTCAGGTTGCAATCCTCACTGAAAGAATCAACAATCTTTCTAAACATTTCGAAAAAAATCCTAAAGATCATGCTTCTCGCCGTGGTCTACTCAAAATGATTGGTGCTCGTAAACGCCATCTTGCTTATCTCAAGAACAAGAGTGCTGAACGCTATGTTGCTTTGATTCAGAAACTCGGTCTGCGCCGCTAATCTAAGAGGTTGTAATGGAAAATAACTACGAAATAGTTTCTTGTGATCTTAATGCTCAGAATGCTCAGAGCGTAGTTTTTGAAACAGGAATACTTGCAGAACAGGCTTCTGGTGCTGTTACTGTTCGTTCCGGTGATTCTGTTGTATTTGCAGCTGTTGTAGCTAGCAAAGAACCAAAAGAAGGAAATGACTTCCTCCCATTAACTGTAGACTATATTGAAAAAGCTTACGCTGCAGGTAAGATTCCTGGTGGTTTCTTTAAGCGCGAAGGCCGTGCTACAACTAAGGAAATCCTTTCTAGCAGACTCATCGACAGACCATTGCGCCCAATGTTCCCAGAACATTATCACAACGACCTTCAGGTTGCTGTATATGTTCTTTCATACGACAAGGTTAATCCAGTTGATATTCTTGCCATCAACGCAGCAAGTGCTGCTTTCATGATTTCTGAAGTTCCGATAGTTGATGCTGTCGCAGCTGTCAGAGTTGGTAAGATTGATGGTCAGCTTGTAATCAATCCATCACCTGCTTCTCTTGCTAACAGCACTATAGATATGACTGTTGCTGGTACTGAACAGGCTATTACAATGGTTGAATCTGGTTCTTCTGAAGTTTCTGAAGAAGAACTTCTTGAAGCATTAGGCTTTGCTCACGAAAATATCAAAAAGCTTGCTCATGCTCAGAAAGAACTTGCTAGTAAATGCGGTAAAGAAAAGACCGTAGTTACTGAGCCAGCTCCAGAACCAGAATGTGAAGAAGTTGTAGATACTTTGATGGATGATTTGAGAGACACTCTCAATACTGCTGAAAAGACTGCAAGAGTTGAAAAACTCAGACTTCTCAATGAAAACCTTGCTGCTAGACTTAACGAAAAGTTAGGCGAAGAAGTAGGAACTGAAAAATTCCCAGCCGCTCATGCTATTCTCGAAAATAGACTTCAGGCTGAAATGCGCAGAATGATTCTTGAAGAAGGCAGAAGAATTGACGGCCGCAGAGTATTTGATATTAGACCAATTACCTGCTATGCTGGTATATTACCTCGCACTCATGGTTCAGCAATCTTCAAACGTGGACAGACTCAGTCTCTTGGTGTTTGCACTCTTGGTGCAACAGCTGATTCTCAAGTTATCGATGGACTTGATGATGAAACCAAAAAGAGATTTATTCTCCACTATAACTTCCCACCATTCTCTACTGGTGAATGTAAGCCAATGCGTGGACCAGGCCGCCGTGAAATTGGTCATGGTGCATTAGCTGAAAGAGCTCTCAGCAAAGTAATTCCATCTGAAGCAGAATTCCCTTACACTATTCGTGTTGTAAGTGAAATTATGTCAAGCAACGGTAGTTCTTCAATGGCTTCTGTTTGCTCTGGTTGTCTTGCTCTTATGGATGCTGGTGTTCCTATAAAGGCTCCTGTAGCTGGTATTGCTATGGGTCTTATTAAGGAAGGCGATCATTTTACAGTTCTTAGCGATATCCTTGGTGATGAAGATCACTTTGGCGATATGGATTTCAAGGTTGCTGGTACTGAACATGGCGTAAATGCTCTTCAGATGGATATCAAGATTATTGGTGTAACTCTTGATATTATGCGTGTTGCTTTACAGCAGGCTAAAGACGGCCGTATGTATATACTTGGAAAGATGATGGAAGTTCTTGATGCTCCAAGAAAATCACTTTCTCCATATGCTCCACGTATTGTTACCTTGGAAATTAACCCAGACAAGATTAAGAACGTTATTGGCCCAGGCGGCAAGATGATTCGTAAGATTACCGAAGAATCCGGTGCTCAGATTGAAGTTACCGATGACGGCAAAGTAGTTATTATGAGTCCTGATGCTTCGGCCAACGACAAGGCTGTTAAACTTGTTCATCAGGTTACTGATGATGCTGAAGTAGGTAAGATTTATATTGGTACTGTTAAACGTATCATGAATTTTGGCGCTTTCGTTGAAATTCTTCCTGGTATTGAAGGCTTGGTTCATATTAGCCAATTAGAAAACCGCCGTGTTAACAAGGTTGAAGATGTTGTTAATATTGGTGATGAAGTAAAGGTTAAATGTATCGAAATAGATGCTCAGGGCCGTGTAAATCTTTCTAGAAAAGCTGCTTTAGAAGAATCAGCCGAAGCATAATAAGAATACAAAAAAAGACTTAGGTTTTAAACCTAAGTCTTTTTTTTGTATAAGAAAACCACGCGGAATTGAATTGTTCTAATTCAGTAAAAAACTTTTGAATGTTGTAGGTTTTTTATTAAGATAACATAGCACTGTTGTTTTGAATTAAATTCTAATTTGGTGCCTTAAGCTCGTGAAAAGACATTTTTGGGGAAGGATTATAAAATAAATTTACTGGGTGACTTTTCGAGCTACTTCTAAGTCTAATTCTGCTTTTTTAACCATTTCTCTGACCATAGGAGAATCTGGAAGTTTTGCAACAGATGATTTAACTCTTAAAAGATTTGTGCTTGCCTCTTCTGTTGTTAAGAAAACATTATCATTTATTGTACTTTGGGGATAAGTCTCTTTTAATATTTTGTTTATTTTTCTCTGAACTCTGACATATCTGATTTTGTTCTGAATATACCCGTCATCATCTTTAAGTTTTATATAACATTCAGCTAACAAACTATAAATAACAGCACGATTTTTCAATTCAAGTGGGTCTAGCTTTTCTAAGGCTTCATTAAGTTTAGAAACCGCATCATCGTATTCCCCATTTTGGTAATTAATGACAGCTAGTTGAAATTCTGGTAAAGTCTGCTTTGATAAGGCCATCATTTGTTCATATTGTGGATTTGAAGATGATTTATGGTTGCCTTTGGAATTTTTAGCAATAACTTCCATATATTGATTATAGCTGTTAAATGACCCTTTCATTACTTTATTGAAAAGTGTTCTTTTGTTTCTTATAGTTTGTCCAGAAGACCCATAGACTTTATTCTCATAATAATAATCTCCAGAATCATGCTTTTTTTGGTAAGTTGAGTAATCTCGATACATTCTACTATGGACAGTTTTTTTTCTATCAGTTTTTAATACCATACTCAAAAAACTGTATACCAATAAAACCATTAGTAAAGTTACTATACCCAAAGTCCAGCGTTTATCCATACGTTTTAATATCTTCCATCTCTATCAGTTGTAGAGAAATAACCAAGATTTGTAAGATTTGCTACCCTGATAGTGCTATAGAATTTGTTTACAATATCAATTTCTTCGTCTCTTCTTTTGGCACCTTCATCTTTATGGGTATGCAGTCTTAATACGATAAAAGCAGCCTTGTAAGAATCTTCAGGTTTTAATTGTGTTATTTTTAAACCTTTATCTTCGGGGTTACCACCTAATTCTTGTGAATACCCTTTCACTTCAAATTCAGAGATATCTCTTAATTCTTCTTTTGTCATAGCCTTATCGGTTGCGTCAAATGCATTGCTGGTACTTGCTTCAAATTTCATCGGATTTTGTAAAAAGTATAACCATCCAGGCGTTCTTTTCTTGGTAACTATACCATTTTCCCATGAATATTCTATTTTTTTTACTTTTATTGAAGCATCACTATCCGGTCCTGTACTTTTTATGTTACTACCATCATAGAGAATATTATCTAAGGGTTGTTTACTATAGGTAAAACAGTAAAAAGAAAACATTTTTTTGTCTGTATCTATAGTATCAAAGGAATAGCATGTCATCATTTCAGCTTCTAAATTATCTAGAAAACCACGAATATCGGCTTGGATCTGGCTCTGACTAACAGTATGTCGCATTGTTTCACCACTATTAGAATACAGTTTCCATGCATAACCAGCTATAAAGGCTATGATTAACATGGAAACCACCATTTCAACTAGGGTGAATGCTTTTTTATTGTAAATCTTAACTTCCATAACGTACAGTTCCGTATTTTACTACTAATGTTCCAAAGCCTAATTTAAAGTTCTGACGACCAGGCTCATCCCATTGGACCTCTAATTCTACACATATTTTATTGGGTTGTTTATCATCTCTATCTGACTTATTATCTGTCAAATCTAAAGTCGTTCTGAAACGGCTGTAATATTCTGGATATTCAATAGACTCATTATCTTGTGGAACTAATTTCCCCGTAACTGGTTGATTCTGATGAATTATCTTATAAGTAGAATTATTGATTTCTTCTTCTAGGATATCGAACCCATAAGCTCTAACTTCATTTATTATATTTCTCCCAATGCTTTGGGCTATCATTAAGTTTTTTGCTTGAGCTGTTTGTTTATGACTATTTTGGAATAACAATATCAACGGAATGATACCAAGCGAAAATATCATAACTGTTAGTAGCATTTCTATGGTTGAAAAAGCTGTTCTTCTTTTTATCATATTGCTCCAGTGATGCCTATATGCTGAATTTTAGGACTCATAAAGAATTCATGACATTGTCTTTCGTATTCAAGTCGTTCGTCTTCTGAGGTATCTAAATATTCTTGATATAAGAGATATTTTTCTGGTTCGGGTTCTTTAAACATCATAGAGTTTTGCTGGTCGTGAATTACCCACAAATCATCGCCTTGAACATCTAATGTACAATAATAGTTAATGTAATTGCCTTTAATTATATTGGCATGGTTATCAGTATTTATTAAATTCGATAATGCGTCTTTTTCAACCCACTTTGAAAAAGTTTCATTAGGATTCATTTTATTTACAAAATCTTGGGCTGTGGCATTATAACCGTTTATACTTCTTACTCCTAGACTAGAGAATACAGAGGCTTCAAGAGTAACTCCTCCATCTAAAGTGAGCATGTTTTGCGCACAGGTTTTCTGGTAATCACTAGATAAGCTATTTTTGGTGTTATCTAATGAAGGATAGTAGAATATTGTCAAATGACCAAGAGGCCTGTCGCCGTCACGGGCTGCAAGAAGACTTCCTTTGAAAGTCAGGGGATTGTTATTCGCATCTGAACCTGTTATTATCATGGTTCCTGTTCCAACATAACTAACATCTTTTTCAAGAGTAAATGCATTTAGCCAGTATACTCCGTCTATTATCCAGTTATTGTCTTTGTCTCTTGGAATCTCATTGATACTATTAAATACTCTCGTAACTGCTCTTGTGTATTCGAATTTAAAATTAGTAGGAAAGAGATTTATGCACTGGTCTTCATCTTCAGCATTAAATTTTTTCAGCTTATTTAAAGCTGGTATTCTTCTCAATCCCGAATCAACTGCTGATACTAAGGCTCGAATTTCAAATGTAAGAAGATTGGCTACTCCTTTAAATACACAAGTGACGCCTGCTTTTAGTTTTTGCCAAAAGCCTTCCGGGTCTGGATTATTAAAATAGCTGACACAAAAGTCTGTATATTGATTTTTATTTGAATGATCAATACTATTAAAGCCTGGAAAATACTTTATATCCGAAACTAATGCTCTTATGTGGGTAGATGCATATAGAGATTTTTCATCATCAGAATCTTCTCTCGGATCCCATCTGTGCTCTAAGCGAATTTTATTATCATCATCAGGGAATTCACTTGGAGGAGGATCCTTTTGATTAGGTCTAAATGGAGATTGAGATATTATTGCCGGTTTTGATGGCTGAAAACGCCATGGAGTTCGACAGAATGGCCCTGCAGGGAGAAACTTTTGATGCGGAGCAGAACCAACAAAAAAGTGACAATCAACTTCGTGATCCACAAAAATATCTTTAACTTTGCTCCAAAAAGAAGTACTTATTTTTGGATAACTACCACCTTTTAGAATAGTAGCATGAGTAATGTTTGAACCTGTATAATGGTTTGAAAAATCTGAAATATCTTCTTTTGTATCTGAAGGTTTAAAAAACTTTAAAAAAGCATTTTCATTATTTGGGAAAACACCACGGCTTTTATCTGGATAATATGAAAAACCATAAAATGTATCGTCGTATTGGTAAGCCATGTTAATTCCAGGCCCATTATAATCGTCTGAATCTATAGGCGGGTTTAAAAAAGCACCCGGTCCTGTGGTAACTCCAGCATCATCGCCTCCGTCTTTTTTTAAATATTCTAAATTTGTTTGAGGATAATTGACTAGATTTGAATTTTCGAGGTCAACTACTGCTGGACCATGCATATAAACTCTTGATTGAAACGGAACATTCCAAATAAAAAGTCGTCCTTTTTCTGATTTGACATCATAGTTTAATCTATTTCGTATATAGCTTTCAACCATACCTTCGCTCTGTTTTATATCTATAAACAGGCCCAGAATACTGAAATAGGAGTAGTTTCTTCCAATTGGACCAACATTAACAATTTTAACATCTCTAGAAACTTTATAATTAACAGTTGTCTTTTTTTGCTTAGCTAAGGAAACTGTAACATCAAATTGCAGAGTACAATACCAGTCTTTGGACATATCGTTGTCAAAAGGTTTATATTCTTGGTAATCTTTAGTTGCACGGTCAAAAGGACAATAATAACATTTTGTATTATCTAATGGACCTTGAGGAATTGGTCTTAAATCGGTAATTGCAGGATGAATTTTGTCTATGCTGAAGCCTGCTTTGGTTATATGTTCTAATATTTGAGAAAGACCAGCTAAATCGCTTTTGGTAAAATCTTTAAGCTGAAGTAGGTTTTGAGGTGTTGAGCCTTGGTCTTGACTTCGTGGTTTAGAAGTTGCTGCTTGTTGTAAAAGTTTATCAAATGAACTATCTTTTGTTTTTTCTCTAAGTTGTTCTTCTAGTATAACTGCGGCTTCGTCAGCGGCAGCTTCAGCTATCTGTCTAGCCATTGTTCTGTAAACAGACAAGGATGTTTGAGAGTATTCAGCGGAACTGCTTTGCATTAAGAAGAGCCCCATAAAAGCAAGTAGCCCCAACATTCCAATTGCGACTATAAAGCCAAAGCCTTTTTTGTTGCTTTTTCTCAAAATTGCCATAAAAAGGTTCCTCTTTAATAAAGTATATATTCTAAGTTTACCATTCTATTGATTAGTAGTCAAAACATTTGCATTTATTATTATAATTATTTTGATATATGGATAAAGAACATATTTTTATGTTAAATTGATTAAAGAAATAAAAAAAGTTTATTGTTTTTCGTTATATTTTTTTTTGCATTGGTCGATAGGTGGTTGAATTATGTTTATAGCTTGGATTAGCTAAACATAAAACATCTTTTAAAGGAGATTATCGTGAGAAATAAAGTAAACCGATTGCTGTTATTATCTGTAATGGCCGGTGTTATTTCTGCTATGCCAGAGCCTCAACCAGCGCATGCATTTCAGGAAATCAAAGAAACGTTAACTATTAGTAGGTTTCTTGATGATAATTATGAAGGGCTTAAAGCCATTTATCGTTTTGCCAATGAAATGAAGAAGCAGGCCTTGCCTTTTAATAGCAAAAAACATCGTGATAGATACAGATTTGAACCTGGCGATAGTTACGCAAGGAATATAATGTCAAAATCTCGTGAACTTGCTAGTCGATTCAAAATGGTAAATGGTATTTTATACCATTCTGATGTTCCAAATAAAAATTTGATTTACAAGGAAACATTAGAATCTCTTGATAGTATTTGCGTATACTCTAAACGCGCTATTAGAGCTAATAAAGATAATAATTATGCTTTATATCTTGCATCTGCGCAGGGAATTGAAAAAGAAGTTACGGCTCTTAATAAATTACTTGATGAACTTGAAGCTGGAATAAATGAAAGTATTCTTGAATCAGATTCAAGGAAGGAGTCTCTCTGATTTCTTATTCGTTATTCTTTGCGTAAAATATCAATTTCATGAATTGAGGTTATTATGAAGCTTTTTCCAAAACCTGCTTCTAAGGTTATTCTATTAATGGCCCTGGCTTGCGGGTGTTCTTTGTCTACCTTTGCTGCAGAAGTCGACAAAGGTATTGTTGATCCTAAAAAACAATCAGCACAAATGGTTCAGGAAGGTTTGAATTATCTTATTCTTGAACAGAATAAAAAAGCTGAAGAACTTTTTATTAGGGCTAAATCTATAGATCCTTATTCCGAACAGGCCTATAATTTCCTTGGTTTACTTTATTTGCAGGAAGGGTTCAATGAAAAGGCTGAAAGTATGCTTAAACAAGCAATTTCTATTGAACCGATGTATCCTGAAGCTTTGAGAAATCTTGGAAAACTTTGTTTAAAGGAAGACAGATTTAAAGAAGCTTGTGTCTACCTAAAGAAAACTCTATCCATAGATGAAAAACAGCCATATACGTGGTATTTGCTTGGTATGGCTCAATATTTCAGCGGGCAGAATGAAGAAGCTATAAAATCCTATGAAACAGCTTTTGCAATGGAACCAAATCTTCCTGTTGAAGCGCGTTACAATCTTGGAGTTGCATATCATGAAAGTTCTAGATACATGGATGCAGTAAGATGCTATGAAGATGTTTTAAAATTAGAACCACAGCATATAAATGCATTAAACAATCTTGGACTTGTATATTCAATTCTTGGAGAAAGAAATCGTGCTGTAGAAGTTTTTAAGCAAGTTCTCGCTTTAGATGAAGACAATGTCAAAGCCAGAATCAATCTTGGAAATGTGTATTTAAGTACAAAAGACCTTGTTGAAGCTGAAAAAATCTATAGAAGTGCTATTTCCTTAGATGAATCTGATGTTAGTCCAAGATTGAATCTTGGGGTTGTCTATTACGAAAAGGGTGAATTTGAGAAAGCTCGTCAGGAATGGGAAAAGCTCTTAGAAGATGAACCTAATAATGTTAGAGTTTTGTCTGTAATGGGGGCTGCTTATCTTGAACGAAAAGACTATGTTCAAGCCATTAAAGTTTTCAGGCAGATGAATAAACTTATGCCTGAAAATGGCAGTGTAGCAAATACTCTTGGTTATTTACTTACAGAACAGAATTCAGAATTAAACTTTGCTAGCAATCTTATAGAAACAGCTATCAAGCAGGATAAGACTAATAGGGCTACTTATTTTGATTCTCTAGCATGGGTTCATTATAAACAGGGTGATTATAAAAAGGCTTACAATATTCAGAATAAAGCTATTAAAATTCTTAAATTGGCTCACGAGCCTATTTCTAGTGATATTTATTATCATATGGGGAAGATTCAGATTGAATTAAAGAATTCAATTGCGGCAAAAAAGAATTTTGAAGAAGCTATAAAGAGCAATACCGATGCAGATATTGTGAAGTTAGCTTCTGAAAGTCTATCACTGATTAGTAATTCTAATTAATATAAAAGAATTGAAAAAGCTCGTCTTTATAGACGAGCTTTTTTGATGTTTCAATACTCTAAATTCTGCTTTGATGATTACAAACTGCCAGAGTTATAAGCAGCGAGAAGAGTCGCCACTTCTCTCGGGTCGACGATGTAGCCTAAGAATTCACCACGTATCTGCCCGACCAATGGATCGCCTAAAACTTCTGAACGAGTATATTCACTTTGATCCATAATTCTGAATTTTGCAAAACCAATAATCTGAACAGAGTTTTTGAGGTTAGTCATATCTACATCGTTTGGAGCAAAATTAGAATTCAGATTATCGTAGCCTTCAGCACCTGAATTAAGTGCACCAACCTTGATGTCATATATAGTATAATCCCCATTTTCAACTTCCATGTCACCAACTCTAGTCACAGTAGATTGATAGTTCTGAACGGATTCTGGAACACCGACAATAGGAACAATAACAATCTGGTTGGGTGTGTAGCTTGCTAATGGAACTTTTCCTGTAATAATATCTAAGCCGTTCTTGGTTTCAGAAGAATACTTACCATTATCTGAGGAAATAATATCAGCAAAATTTATAGGTTGGTCATAACCATAGAGTAAACGGTTTTTATAGTCAGAATTGTTTCTGTTGCCGTCGTTGTCTGGGTCTATACAACCATACTGATACTTGGTTCGCCCTGTAAGATGTGTACCAATACTTGTTTCTTTATCTGAAGTTGAACCGAACAGAATGTTATTCAAAACGAAACGTTTTGCATTTATATTCTGAGCATAGTGACCACCCATCAATGCAAACTGACCTTTCTGTTCACCCTGTTCATTGGTAAGTTGCCCGCCGACATACTGCCATGCGGTATTAGAAAGTCTTGACATTTTGTCTATGCCATTTTTGACTGTGGCGTCTGTAAACGAACAAGTAGCACCAGCACCAGTGTTTGGAGTGCCTGATACCTGGCAAAGTGGATTATACTTATAATTATTTTGAACAGTACCATTTCCATAGTTGTTTATGAATATACTGGAATAACCAATAGGGCTATTACCGCTACCTTTTTTAGGAAGCTGTGTATATGTAAAATTTTGGAAAATCATACAGTTATCATAAGACTGTTGAAGATTATGGGTTTTATAAAATGCCCCTTGTTGCAATGACAAGTCGATTGTTTCTGCTGCGAAACACTGGGTATACATAAAACCACCTTTAAGAATATGCTGTTTGATTGTTTCTGCTACATCCCATTTCATTTTCTGATAAGATGTAGCTTGAGAAAACCATTTTGTACAAAGGTCATAAGCAGAAAGATTCAAATCTGACTGTTGGAATACGTATGGAAAAGGCGTATCGTCTGTATAGCCATATTTTGTATGTAGATAATTATAGAATTTACAACCCGAGAAGTTTGTCTGATTACCTAAGTTGTTTATATCGAACACACCGCATGTTCCACATCTTTCGGTTATAGCTGTTAGACAGTTTGCATTGAGTTCCGAAGCGTCAATATTCCAACCAGTTAATTTTGCGTAATAATAGGTTACATTATACCAGCCCTGTCTTACTTGCTTAGTTGTCACTTCATAGGTCATATGTTCCCTACAGTTTTCACAGGCAAGATTTTTTAATGTATTTATAGCAGTGTTGTAATTTGTACTGCTTTTTTGAGTTCCTATGGCAATGTTCTTTATGCAGCCTGGTTTGATTTTTTGACATGCAGTTGGGAAAGCACCGTTACAGTATTTTGCAGCATCGTTAACCGTTTGTCCTGTAAAATCTTCATGGTGCAAGTGAATCCAGTCAAACTTATCTAATTCGCCGTTTAGTATTTCTAAGTCGAAAATTTTAGTGTTGTAATTAGCGTTATAATTAGAGTTTCTATCCCAACCACCAGGGTTGGAATCAGTTTTAGGCAATGCATAGTTACCATAAGGTATTTTTGCGGCTATAAGAATATCTTCAACAGGGTCTGTTGCATCTTGAGAAGAATAAATAGCAATCTGAGGTCTCCAGGTTAATGGAATAATCAAATTGTTTGAATATTCACCCCTGGTCAGCCCTGTTAAATAGTCATTGATTTGGTCTACAGTAATATTAGCTCCAACATAGCCTAAAAGCTGTTTGATTCTATCTGGTCTAGCCTGTTCATAATATACGCCTCTATAATCGCCACTATTTAGTCTTTGTTCAAATTTACTATTTGCTCTCATCAAGAATCCTCCACCATTATTGCTTAAAAGCCAATAAGCAGGTGTTAGAGATTCTTTATCCCTTTCATCTATTTGTAACGCCCAGTAAATGGCGCCATAAGCCAGCATTGTTTTATCATCATTAGGCTGATTCCCGCTTAAACCTGTTGGAATATAAATCATATATTCTTCATCGCCCAAAGGGTCGTTACCTTCTGCTTCACCTAGTTTAATAATATATTCTGTTCCTGTGGCAAAACCTTGATCTCCTTCAAACTTAATAAAATCAAAGGTTTTCCAGGAAAGGTCATGAACTTCACCGTGAGGAATAGCAATAGGCATAATTGCAGAAGCATCAACGCCTCCTGCTCTTGCGGCCGAAACATCAGCTTTTTGTAAGTCAAATATTTTCATGAAGAAGAGATCAACTTCATCCTTAGCATCGATTTGGAGATTTGTCTGATTAGATGTTAAAACTATTCTCAGTTGCTCATCTGTTAAATTATTAAAGCCATTGGCAGCCATGACTTCACGCATGTGGTTCTTGATGGTGGTTTCATCTTCTGCAGTAAGCCTTGTTTTTGTTTTTCTTATTTCTGCAAGCTTATCATAACCAGCTTTCCAAGCTGCATTTGTTGCTGACTGAAGTCTAGCATGGTCGTAATATACATAACCAACGTCTGTAACTAAGGCTACTATTCCGACCAATAACACAGAAATAGCCGCAGTCAATAAAGTTATATTTCCTCGGCATTTTTTGGCTTTAGTATTCATTCGAAGCCTCCTATTAGAATGAAGCTGGTAAATTCGGATTATTTCCTTCAATAAAGAGATAAGAGATCAGAGGATTGTTTGAATACGAAGTTAACGATAGTTTATCTATTGATAGTCTGAAAATAAAAACAATTCTCTTGTCTCTTAGGCTCTTGCCTCTAACCTCTAAGGTCGCAAAGCAAAAGCTTTGCAATTTATATTATTCCTTCTTTTCTGTGGCACTGGCATATAGTTTTATAGCGCCATTGTTTGACCCATTATTGCCAATCATGCTTGCAATAAAAGGAGTCATTAGAGTCAGATTGAAACTTGCTGATACTGTTACTGTATCAGTATTGGTGCCAATGCCTGTATTTTCCCAGTTGATATTGTCATAATCACTTTCACTCATGATTGGTGAACGAGATTCCCAAAAAACCTTTTTAACATTAGCTAAAGAAGTATGTGTAGTAGAAAGGAACAAATTTCGTGCTATAAGCTGATTTGAGCGTTTGCTTGCTGCACGTGCAGCTTGTACACACTGATGGTTTAGAGATGACCAGCAATGAAGAGCTCTTCCAAAATCAAAAATACCAATAACAACAAGTAAGAAGATCGGTAACACTAATGATAATTCTACTACTGCTTGACCTTTTCTATTTTTGCTTTTCTTCATTTTTTAGTCCTTAATTTTGATTTTGGATTTATTTGTTATTCTTTTTTATCTCAATTATTAAAAGTTTTCTCTATTTCTAACGGTTCCAGGGACTTTATAGGTTGCCTGAGTTCTTAGAACAATGAAATCATTACCAGTTACAGAATTTAATGCTGTCTGATAAAATGGGGTATAGGTTTTTGAATGATATTCTAATTCAACACGTTTCATGGTGCTGCCATCTGCCATAGCAATAGTAGATATGGTTGCCTGATAAATGCCTGCTTGATTCCAGCTAATTGGTGGAGCACTGTATTGAGCAATATAATTTCTAGTCTGAGCTTCGTTTAAGTTTTTTTCAGCTGCATTTGAAGCCGCGTCATTGGCGACTTGCTGAAGAGCAAGAATATTATAAAAAGCAAAACCGAAATCGACTATTCCACCAACTATAACAAGTAGGAAAAGTGGGAAGAGTAGGGACATTTCAACTATTGATTGTCCACGTTTTCTCTTTCTGTTTAACATTTATGACTCCAATTAAAAATAGAATACCATTATTTTATAAGCAAGAAGTGTACCTATTTACTAACCTGATTAGGGTTAACAATATAACCTAAGAAGATTCCTCTGAGCTGACCAGATTTTGCTGCTCCTAAGCTTCCTTCATCACCGTTTTTGTAGTCGCTGCCAGTTCTAGTAAATTCTGATTCCTTCAATAGTTTGAATTCTGCAAAACCAGTAATTCTAGCGGCATTTGCAATTGCAATGCTTTGTGTGCTGTTGGAAGATGGACTTCTCAAGTTATAAATAGGAAGAGTATTGGCATTATTTCCGTATATAGTTGCCATTTCTTCTGTAACTTCACCTATTGGAATAATTACTTTTGTATTGTTTTCTTTGGTAAATCTTTGATTTAAAGCTTCTGCTGTTTCTTTTGAATAACCAGTGCAGGCAAGAGTTATTTTATCATTGACGTTTAGGGCTTTTGTAAAGCCATAAGTCATATTTTTGATATAATCTTTATTGTTTACTGAACCTGCTGAGGTGAAATCTGTTATCCCTTGGCAAAGGACTGAAGAATCCGATATCTGCCCTGGTTTAATTATATATTCTTTCCCTTCTATAAAACCGCCATCTTTGGGGAAGAACTGGAAAGACAGGGTGTTGTCTGCGTTCCATTTTGTGATTCCGTGAGGCATTACTATTGGGAGAATGTCTGCAACACCGCTCCCTGTAGTGTCAGACTCTCTGCTTGCTGCAACTGTTGTTGAATCTACTTCAATTACCTTGGCAAAGAAAAGACCTACATGGCTATTTGCGGAAATATGCAAATCCTTATCGTCTTTTATCGAGCAGTTAACACGGTTTTGGTCATTAGCTTCAAACCCGTTATATTTCATTACTTCGATAATATGGTTTCTTATTGCTTCTTTATTTTCTTTTGTTAAAACAGGATTAGTGCTTTTTAATTTCATTAATCTATCGTTACCTGCTAACCAGGCTGCATTCACCGCTGTCTGAAGGTCATTCTTTTTATAATAAAGATAGCCTATATCAACAACTATAGCTGTTACAGCTAGAATTGCAGTAGATATGAGTGCTGTGAATACTAATATGGCACCGCGTTTAGAAGTATTTGAACAGGTTATCATTTTACTTCTCCACTATTTAATGCTTTTGTGTATTCTGGAGCTTTATATGCTGCTTGAGCATAGAGTTTTATATACTGTGTTCCGTTAGTTGCTTTGTACATAGCTTTATAAAAAGGTGTGTATGCTGGACTATCGTATGAAAGAGTGACTCTGTATATTTTGCCGCCTGTTTTCATTTCTTCAGGTTCAGCTGGATATACGGAGAAATTTCCATCCCACCATTTTGGCTTTTGAGAATTGGCGTATTCAGAGGTTTTTATTGTGCTGGCAGAGTTATAAGCAGCATATTTTGCTGTGTTGTTCACTATTTGCTGTAAAGTTAGGTGATTATAGAAAGCAAAACCGAAGTCAATTATTCCCCCTATTACGATTAATAGAAAGAATGGAAAAACTAATGCAGTTTCTACTAATGCCTGCCCTCTGCGTTTTTTCATTTAATACGCTCCTTGAATATTCGTTGCCAAATAGCTTGTCAATTTATATAGTGTACATCAAAAGCATATAAAGTATCAACTTTTCTGTTTAAAAAGTCTGTGGGTAAAATTTCTTTTTAGGTAGGGAAAATTTTCCTTGATAATTAAAAACTCCCCCAAAGCCATGCTTCGGGGGAGTTATAGGGCAATAATTAGTTTTAAACGTTTTTATTGTTTACTGGTCGGTGCTTGGAACAGGTGTAGTAGTTAATGGGGTTACTTCCATCCAAGAAGAGAAATAAGTATCATTTTCGTTGGCAAAAGCGTAACCGATAAAATTCCCTGATGCATCATTAACTGGTACTGGAGCAGCACATCCATCTTTTGCTACAATATACCATCCAGAAGGTAAGTTCTTAATAAAGAAGTAACCATTTTCTTGTGGAGTGAATTTTAGAACAATTCCTGGAACTGTAGCTGCACTTTCACTAGTAGTTCTATATAATATACATTTATCCCCAGGATTATAACCAGTTAATACACCAGCGATTGAACCTGTCTGAGCAAGTTTATATTTTAGAGTAACATTTGAAAGTGTTTTATTGTTAACTGCTTTGGAATCAAAAGTTATAGAGTTTTCATCTGTAATTTTCAAATCTTTAGTATCGTCTTCAAAAGAATCCTTGCTGTAAGTGACTTTATATGTCCCTGCTAGAATTTCTTTAAAAGTATAATTACCATTATCAGGATTAGTCGAAGTTTTATATTCTTTTTCTGTCTTAGTATTTACTGCTGAGACAGAAGCAAATGGAATATCTTTTCCATATTCATCTATTATTTTACCAGTTAAGGTAACTGTAATAGTATCATCTACTTCTTGAACTTTTGGAGTAATAGTTAAATTCATGTCTTCTATATCAGAATCAACTTTTTTATATATAATTTCAGTCTCATAAATATTACTACTATCTACTGCTTTTATTTCATAGTAACCTGCATTAATTTTTTTATCACCACTAAATCCAAACATTTGGTTAGTGCAGGAATTCGATATTGTTGCTTTAGTGGCAATATTTGTCATAGTAATATTAATTCTTGCTTTGGTATCAAATTGACCGATAGTTGGACTGACTTTGCCATATACATCATATTTAGATGTTGTATTGTCTGTTGTCTGCTGAGTAGTATTAGAAGCATTTGAATTTTCTTCTGAAGTTGCTGTGCTTGATGATGGATTGCTTTCACCACAGCCAGCAAGCATCATAGAGCCTGCTAGAAGAGAAACCAGAAATAGTTTAGAAAAAGAACCTAAAGAATTTTTCATTGTAAATACTCCAATCTTAGAGTGTCATCTATTTTTAAACCCAGCTTGTTAACCAAGCCAGATGGTAATTCTATAACTGAAACTACATTTGAATATAGCTTTGTTAGACCTATCCATGGGCGCAAGTTTTCATACAAGGCCACAACTTTGTTTGAGGCATCTATAAAAACAGCGTCTATCGGATAACGCATAAACATCATATGTATAGAATTACAAGGAGTAATAATAAGACCTTCGCCTTCTTTCAAATCAGGAGCTAGCATCAAACCTTTAAATCTTGTCCAGAAGCTGTCTGCAACTCTGATTCTATCTCCAACAAGGCTATTATCACGGCCATTGTAAATCTTTACATACTTTGTCATTCAAATTTCAAAGAGTTTACTGCTTCATTCCGCTGAAGCCTTCTATCATCTGGAAGGCTGCCGGAGCACCAATAACAAGCATAACGTTCGGGAATATGAAGAAGATAAGAGGAATCATCATTTTAACTGGAGCTTTTGCTGATTCTTCTTCAGCTCTTTGTCTTCTTTTTTCACGAAGCTGCTCTGATTGTATTCTCAAAACCTGACCAATGGAAACACCCAGTTGGTCGGCCTGAATAATTGCAGAAACGAATGCATTGAAGTCGGGGTTGTCAACTCGTTCTGACATGCTTTTAAAAGCATCACGGCGAGCTTCACCCATTCTCATTTGTTTAAGAGTTAAGCTGAATTCATTCGGAATAGGACCACGCATTTTTTCTACAACCTTATCACAGGCTGCGTCGAAACCAAGACCAGCTTCAACCGCAACGGTGAGAAGGTCAAGAACATCTGGCAGACCTTTCTGAATGTCATGTTGTCTTTGAGCTATCTTCTTCTGAAGATACATTTTTGGTGCCATCATACCGATTATGGCTCCAACAGCAAAGCCCATAAGGGCTAGATTTGGCTTGATAACAAAGCCTATGGCCAGACCAATAAATGGGCAGAAAACTTTAAATAAATTCTGAATAACAGCAAATTCTGCAACTGTTAAACCACCAGGAAAACCTGCTTGAGCCAACATTTTTTTTAGACCGCTTTTAGCTTTTTTCTTGGCTTTTGCATCTTTGTTATCTTCTGATTTACCAGCTAATTTGGCAATCATTGGTCTGATAACACGGTCTACGAAAGGCTTGTTTAACTCTGATTCTGTTGCAGAAGCAATTTGTTGAGTTCCATCTGGATCATCAAGAGAGGCTAAGCGGCCAGATATATCGTTCTTGCTTCCAGAAGGGAAGAGTAACAGAATTACCAGGAATACTATAACGGTACCAACAACCATTAATATAAGATTTGCCATAATAGTTATACCTCAATATCTACAATCTTCTTGATGATTAAAATACCGATGATTTCCCATATTATACCACCAATAACGAGGAACCAGCCTCTGAACCAGCCCATCTTAAATGTGAACAGCTTAGACATGAAGCCAGGATTCATGATATAAATCATAACACCTAAACCAAAGGGTAATGCAGCAACTAACATGCCAGAAACTTTAGCTTGAGCTGTTTTGGTTTGAATATCACCCTTGATTCTCATTCTTTCACGAATGGTTTTGCCTATTTTTTCCAAAACTTCTGCCAGATTACCACCGACTTGACGCTGAATCAAAACAACTGTTGTAACAAGGTCCCAGTCTTCACTTTCAACACGTCCGTTCAATGCTACAAGCGTATCTTCTAAGTTCATACCAAGGCTGTTTTCTTTCAGAACTCTTTTTAGTTCTTTGCTCATAGGTGGAACTGATTCCTTGGAAACCATTTCTAGAGCCTGTAAGAAAGAATAACCAGCTTTTAGACCATTGGCAATCATAATAAGAGTATCTAATATCTGGTCATTGAAAGCCTGTTTACGCTTGGCACTGACTATGGTGACCCAAAGTAGTGGGGCGAAATAGGCTGCTACAGCTAAAATAATTGCTATGGCGAGGTTTCTTAACACTACTGTACCTATCATCATAGCTATCATAACAGCCAAAAATTGTATTGCAACAAATTCATTAGCTTTTAAGGGAATATCTGCTTTGGCAAGCTGATCAGCTATTTTGGCTGCCATTCCTTTTGGGGTAAGAATAGTACCCATGTTAGCGAGAATACGCTTAGCGCCAGCATGCTTATCTCTTTTGCGTCTGCCTCGCAGCTCGCTGGTCCAGTCATCTTCTCCGCCTTCAATATCCTGGTTTTCGTCTTCCCCATCATTTTCCATTGCATCTTCGGGAAGAGCATATTCTTCTTTAGCTACTTTCTCACTTTCGATGAGATACTGCTCCATTCTTTCTCTGACGTCTGAGCCAGGGTCTTTACCAAGAATGGAGAAAAGCAGAAGAACGAACATAACTGTTGCAATCCCTGCAAATACTAAGAATACTAGTTGCATAGTTTTTTACCAACCCTTTGAGGTATCTGTAAAAATATTCGGGGGCAGATGGATACCAAATTCTGCAAATTTACTTGCGAATTTTGGTCTAATGCCTGTTGGTTTCAATCTGCCGACAATTTTGCCGTTTTCATCAATGCCAGATTGTTCAAATCTGAATATATCCTGAGTAACAATCTTTTCGCCTTCCATACCCTGTATTTCTGTGAGGTATGTAATCTTTCTTGAACCGTCTTTGAGACGAGACTGCTGAATAATCAAGTTGATAGCTGAACTGATCTGTTCACGAATAGCTCTAACTGGTAAGTCCATACCAGACATAAGAACCATCGTTTCAAGACGAGAAAGCATGTCGCGTGGAGTATTGGCGTGTGCTGTTGTTAGAGAACCATCGTGACCAGTGTTCATGGCCTGGAGCATGTCGAGTGTTTCGCCACCGCGGCATTCCCCAACGATAACTCTTTCTGGTCTCATACGAAGTGTATTCTTAATGAGCTCACGCATTGGAACAGCGCCTTTGCCTTCAATGTTAGCAGGTCTTGTTTCAAGTCTTACTACGTGTGGCTGACGCAATTGAAGTTCTGCTGCGTCTTCGCATGTGATGATACGTTCATCTTCAGGAATGAAAGAACTTAGAATGTTCAGAGTTGTTGTCTTACCGGAACCAGTACCACCTGATACAACGATGTTCAAACGAACTTTAATACAAGCTTCAATAAAAGTTGCCATTTCAGGAGTCAAAGTTCCGAACCTGATAAGGTCAGCAACGCCTAAAGCTTCTTTCTTGAACTTTCTGATTGTTATTGTTGGACCGTTTAATGCGAGAGGCGGAATAATTGCATTAACACGAGAACCATCTGGAAGACGGGCGTCAACGTAAGGAACAGATTCGTCGATACGTCTGCCGATTGGTGCAACGATTCTTTCAATAATACGCATAACGTGATCGTTATCTTTAAACTTAATATCAGAAAGAACCAATTTACCTTTCTTTTCGTAATAAATCTGATATGGACCATTTACCATAACTTCTGAGATATCTTCTTCGTCTAGTAATGGCTGAATCGGACCAAAACCAACCATATCATCAAGAAGGGTATTGGTCATCAATTCGTTTTCTCTAGTACTCAAAACAATATTGAGTTTAGGGCTTTCTTCACTGATAACAACACCTATGCGGTCACGAAGCATTGCACGCTTCTTGTCCAGATTCTGTTCAGCCATAATAGCTGCTGGCATATCATCAATAAGTTTTGTATGAACTTTTTCTTTTAGTTTTTCAAAGCTTGAAAGTACTTGTGTTGAAGCACCTTCTAAAATTGAAGATGTAGAGGTTGATGATTTTTCACTCTTCTTTTCTTCATTTAATCGTGATAAAAGACCACCCATGTTTTTCCTCCGATATTATCAACTGCCAAACAGCAGGTCTTTGATTCTTAATATTGCGCTTTTATTTGTATTGACTGGCTTTTTGCTAGGGCCAATCAATTTTTCAGCAACATCGATTATTGTTCTAGATATAAGACTAGCAGGGGATTTCAATACAAACGATTCGCCTTTATTCAAAGAAACCTGAACAAGTATTGAATCCATAGGTATGGTAGCATATACAGGAATACCAAGACCCGCTTCTAGGCTAGCCTTATCTATCCCAACATCTGGCATATCCTTGTTAAGAATAATCTTAATTTTGGATATATCATAATTGATATCTTGAAGTGTTTTTAATAACGACTTTGTGTTTTTCAAAGAAGTTATTTCCAAAGTTGCAACCAAGAAAAGCAGACTGGTTTTGTCGAGTATTGCCAATTCTTTTTCTGTAATGGTTGCAGGCATATCAATTATAATGAACTGATACAAAGGCTTAATTGCATCTATTATCTGTTGAATATGCTTTGAGTTTACTGCTTCTGCTAAAGCTGGTTCTTTTGGAGCAGCTAGAACTTCCAGACCGCATGCATGTTTGGTTATGCGTCTTTCGATTCCATCAGGAGTAAACTCGTCTTTTTCTATTACATCATTGATAGTGCACTTGGGATGCAAATCTAAGGTCAGAGCTACGTCACCAAACTGTAGAGATGCATCGATAAGCAGAGTTCTTTTACCTTTGGCAGCTAAGGCTGCTGCAAGATTAACTGCTAACGTAGTTCTCCCGACTCCACCTTTAGTAGCAAAGAAAGTAATTACTTTAGCGTTATTATCTTCTGAAAATAGCTCTGCTTTATCTTTAAGCCATTTGTTGAATACATTGTGAATTGCGTCAGATAAATCCTGGTTAGAAAATGGCTCAATCAAATAGTCTTTTGCGCCAGACTTCATAGCTTGTCTGAAATATTCAGGACTGCTTTTTACAGACATAATGATTGCCTGAATATTCTGGTTATCTTTAGAAAGAATTTCTGTGACTTTTAAGCCGTCGATTCCTTCTAAGTCTATGTCTAAAAGAACTATATGAGGTTGAAGCTCCTTAGCTTTGTCTAAGGCTTCTTGACCATTTCTAGCTTCGCCAACAATACATACATCATCCATGTTGATCAGCATTCTTTTAACATTATTCAGCCAATCTTCCTTGCTGTCAGCGATTAGTAGCTTGATTGTTGCCATTTTTTACCTGAACCGATTTATAAGAACAATTAATTATTTATCTGCTGGAACGTGACTTGATTTAATCTGTTCAAAGATATTGTTAAGATTTTCTAGTTTATCAGAACGTCTTGGAACTTTGATTGTTTCAAATTTCTTGTTGCCAAGCAAATCTTTTTCTTTGTTAATGATTTTTGGAGTAAGAAGAATTATAAGTTCATTTTCGCTATTACTTACAGAGCGGTGTTTGAAAAGTCTGCCAACTAATGGTAAACGGCTCAAACCAGGAACACCATACCAGGAAATGCTATTGTTCTTGCTGATTAAACCACCAAGAGCTATTGTTTGCTGATCTTTAATACGAACAGTAGTCATAATATCTCTTGAATGTTTATCTGGTGAAGCTCCGTTACCTCTTTCAAAACTAAGTTCTTCTTGTTGAGCATATACTGAGAATTTTAATTCATCGTCATCAATATACAGGTCTCTGACGCAGAGTCTTAGTTTTGCTTCAAAAGGTTCATAAGAAGTTTTTCCGTTCCCAGCATCCTTTTCAACTTGAACTGTCTGACCAACATCAACGAATGCTAAGCCTTGGTCGTTTGCAGGATCTGTAGGATTAGCTTCTCCGTGCCAGCTTGATTCTGCTCTTGAAAAATATGATGGTTGAGGAATAGCACTAGCGTAAACTAAAAGGTTGGGCTTAGAAATAACTTTAGCTTTACCAGATTCTTCCCATGCTTTAACTTGAGCTTCTACCAAGCTTAATCTGTTAACATTTTTCATGTAGAATGGATTCATATGTTTGGGTAAAATAGCATTACCAGTACTGTCTCCAATTTCCATGAAATTCAAAGTACCATATCCGGCATCAGCACCGCCCCATTTTATTCCTAAATCTTCGCTGTTCTTTTTAGTAACTTGGAGTATGTAAGCCTGGAATATAACCTGATATGGGTCTGTAATTGTTACAAGATTACTAATCTGTTTTTCATCAGTGACAAAACCTTTTACGATTTCTGACATATTTATATAATCATTCTGGTTTTTAACACTACCTTGAAGTATAACTCTGATTCCGGTGCTGTCAGTAGCTATTAATGGATTCTGACTTACTGCAATATCGTTAGGATCAATTCTTGCTGAAACAACACTAACTTTAACGTCAGGCTGTTTGATAGCTGCTTCTATTCTCTGTTGAAGAGAACTAACTGCGGCTTCATATTCAACAAGACTGATTAACTGTTTATTGCCTACTAAGCTTTTTGCTACTGTTTCAGCTCTTTTCTTTTCTTCCTTAGAACTTGCTTGTCCCTGGAGATAAGCTGCATCAGGAAATACTTTAAGAGTTAGGTTCTTGTTATTGATGATAGCATCGAATTTTTCGTGAATAATATTCATTTCTGAATATGTTTCTACATCATAAACTCGCTTGCCTGTCATGTCCCAAAGAATAAGCTGAGTAGCATTAGCTTCATCACCTATTCCTGAAAGAATGATTTCATCATCAGAAACGTTTAGAACATCAACAACGTTATCTTTAACTGCAAGAATCTTTTTAACACCGTAAGCCGGTATAGAAACTGATTTCCCAAGTGGTATCAAAAGTTTTTCTGCTGCTTCAGCAGTTAAATTAAAACTAGCAAGAGAGCAGAGCATTAATGTGGTTGATAATAGCTTAAATGGTTTCAGCATAATTAATTTTCCTCGCTAGTTCTTATTTGTTCTACATGTGGAATAAGCGGATTGTTGTCAAAATTTTGACTATTCAGCTTGTTTGAAGCAGGTCCGCTATATTTTCTAACTTCACGGCGTTTTTCGCTTCCGAACATAATTTCGACTTTGCCGTCATCTACTGGAACCTGATTATTATGTTCATGATAAGAAGTTTGATGACTAGCTTGACTTATCTGCTGCTGAAGTTCAGGATCTTTGATTCCTGCTGTGGAAGCATGACCTATATCTTTAAGAACAATCTGTTCTGTAGCACCTTTGGTCTGAACAACATTATCTTTGTCTGTTGGGTTCTTGAGAACTAGTCTGAATGTCGTTCCAGCATCCAAATACATAAGTTTTTCAAGATCTTCTGGTGTAAGAGCTAAGGTAATCAATTCTGCTTTACTTGCAGCGATTGCAGGAGTCATAGTAGCAATAGCTCCTTCGAATTCGTAAGTATTACCCATAGCAAGAACCTGAATGTCTTGAAGAACTAATTTTGTAATGGTTTCGCCGTTTCTTGGTCTGAATGTAGCAATTACATCAACGAAGTCACCTTGTTGTATGAATCCGCCAACTGATGATGCTTTTGAAACAGCTATAGAAACAGCACGTTTACCAGCAGGAATTGCTCTTGCTAGATTTGGAATAGTGTCTTCATCCATAAGTCTGACAGGAGTAATGATGTCTTCTGGAAGTACAGTTACTGCTGTATATCTGTTAGTTAAAGAAGCTATAGAAGTAAATGCTGTATCGGGAACAGAAGAAGCTATTAGTTCTTTCAGTTCGAAACAATCGTTCAGCATCGAAGCTTCAAGTCTTGTTCTTGCAGCAAGTCTTTTCTTGCATACAACAACTTTTTTCTTGAGAATCGGCTGCTCAATAACTGGTGCAGTAATTTGAGCAGGTTGTTGTTTTGTCTGGATTTTGTTCCAGAGAATCACTGATACTATCAATGATACAATCAGTGCAACCAATATTGCTTTTTTATTCACGAGAAAGGTCCCTCCTATAAGAGACAGTGATAAAAGATACTAACATAGGCTAAACTGTTAGGCAACTTTTTCTTATAATTATGTACAGAAATTACAATTTAAATCAAGCAAAAAACATGCCCTAATTTTATGCTTACCAGGTAAAACAATGATAGCAAGCGATTAAGACACCGATAAAAATATCTAGTCCAAGATTGTATTTTATTTTATTTTTTGTTTTTTCGTTAGTATTTTCTTTTTGAATAGTATTATTTTTAAAACTTCCACTTTTTATGCTTGCGTAGATTTGCATAAGCGCAGAAGAACCGTAATTCATGAAATGAACGATAATAGCATGAAAAAAACCTAAGACGGAAGTATAAAGAAAGACATTTAATACGAAGACCGTTCCACAAATGGAACCAACGGCTCCCATAAGCTTAACGTCGCCCATACCGTAGGCACCTATTATCGCTAAAGGAAGATAGATAGCTATTCCTATTAAAGTTGCACCAACGGAATAACCAAGCCCTGACCAACCGTTAAAATAGAAGCAGAGACACCAGCCTAGAATAATTGCAGGAAAAGTAAGCCAGTTATAGATTTTACCGCGCCATGTGTCTGTTATCATACCGATAAAAGCAACAACAGCGCATATTATTTCGTTTAATATAGGATATGCTAGATAGGCGCTCATGTTTTACCAATTAGTTTTAGAAATATCTTTTTTTATAGTATAACATTTTTTTCTAAGAGGGAATAGGGTTGGAAGAGTTATAAGAGTTGGAAGGGTTAGAAGTGTAGAAAGAGTGGAACGCTTTGCTGTGGAACAACAGCTAAAGCTGTTTGTGGGACGGCTTCGCCTGTGTAAATTGTTTTAAAGGGTTGACACCATAATTATATGACCTCTAATGTTTTTTTATTAACCTGCCGATATCTCTTGAGAATAAAAATATATAGCGAGCAAACCTTAGGAGGCACCAAAAATGGGGCAGGAAAGTTTATTTGAAGGAATAGTCAGGAGTCTAAAGAAAAACGCTGGCTGGGCAGTTTTAATAATGGCCTTAGCTGTTTCAGCTTCTTTCCTGATTAACCGATATGCGCCTTCTTTATACAAAAGCAGCTCGCTTATAAGAGTTATGACAACTGCAGATTTGTCTGAAAAAGATATTGCAGCAGAAATGAACGGTGTTTTGGCTCAAAAAGATGTTCAGGAAGAAATCATCAACAAATGTCATTTGAATAGAAAACACATTAAACCTAATGATTTGGCGAGTCTTTCAACATCTGGTTCAGGTATTCTGACTCTTACAGTTAAATATGAAGATCCGACAGTTTTAAATGAAATAAATACAGCAGTAGTTCAGATTTTATCAGAACGTTTCCTTGGCTATAGTGCTGAAAGTCGTGAATTTACAGCAAAAGCCCTTCAGAAGAAGATGGAACATCTTGAAAAAACTATTACTCAGCTTCGTAAAGAACTTATTACCTCTTCTTCTAATGAATCATGGCAGAATAACAGTGAAGTAGTAGACTTAGAAAATAAAGTCACAATGCTTGAAGAAAAAATAGATATGTCTTCAAAGCTTTTACAAACAACCCCAAGAAAAGTTTTCTACTATGCTGAGGAAGAATCACCACAATATAAGTCTGTTAAAAAACAGCTTAATGTTGCTAGAAATGAATTGGCAGAACTTTTTAAAAGCTATAAAGAAAAGCATCCAAAAGTTATTGCATGCCAGAACAATATTAAGGACTTGGAATATAGACTTTCTAAGGCTAGCACTAGAGTAAGAAAGGAAAAGAATAATCCTGACTATTTAACTATTAGTGCTGATATTCAGAATGATAAGCAGCAACTTGATATTCTAAAAGAAGAACTTGTTACAAGAAAAAAACTAGCAGCTGCTAACTTCAGTTCTGCCAGCACTGAAGGATTGAATCTTAGAATAGCTGCTCTTGAAGAGCTTCATAGAAAAACTATAATTGAACTCGAAGAATCTAAGATATCTCAAAATACTACTTCAGGTAGAATTAATGTTCTTAAAAAAGACCATTTACCTCCTCAGGTAGTAGGCTTTACAGCAATTCAAAGAGATTGTCTTGCTTTATTGTCCGGTGTGTTAATGGCTATATTCCTGCTTTATACACCAGCTCCAATGAAAACTGAAATTGTTGGAATATCTCCAGATACTTTGGTTCAGTCTTTGGGACCGCAGTTGGAACTTGGTTTGGGTATGCATTCTGAAACAGAACCTGAAGAACCAAAACCCATATTAGCAGAACCGGCTGAAATAATACTTGAAGTTCCGCCTTTGGTTTCTGAACCTTTAAGTCTTCCTTGCCTTGTTACAGAAGAAGAAGTTCTTTCTCTAAAATACGATGAACGTCTAGTTTCTTTGAATGAACCTACTTCTGAAATTCTTAAGCCGTATAAAAATCTTGTCTCTAATCTGCAGATTAGCATTTCTGAGTCTCAGACCAGAATAGTTATTGCAAGTTCAAGCAAGACAGGAACCGGCAAAACTACAATGATAGCTAATGTTGCAGTTCTTCTTGCTCAGGCTGGTTATTCTGTTTTGTTAATAGATGCAAACTTCAGATCTCCATCTATTCATAGAATGTTTGGGCTAGACAATGTTAAGGGGCTTTCTAATCTTCTTAATGGTGAAAAACCTTATGATATTATTCAGAAGTCTCCGGTTGAAAATCTTAGCATCATAAGTTCTGGAATTATGCCAAAATCTCCTGAAGCAGCTTTAGGTTCAACAGATATGATTAAGCTTCTTGGCAACCTAAAGAGACGTATGGAAATAATTCTTATCGATACGCCTGCTTTGCTTGACTACCCAGAAACAGCAGTGCTTGCAGGTCAGACTGGTGCTGTAGTATTCCTTCACAGGGAAGGGGAATCTGAGGAATTTCTTAAAGAATCCAAACGAATACTTAATGATGTAAGAGCAAAAGTATTCGGATATGTGAAGATATAAAAAAAAGAGCCAAGTAAATCTTGGCTCTTTTTTTTTGCCAAGCAAAGCTTGGCGGTGTGATTGGTGTTTGGTGATGGGGGTGATTGTCCTAAAGCTTCCTCTAGAAGGTTCATTTCCGAAGATGCTGCCCCGCTATGCGGGGAAGCTGGCGAGCGATAGCGAGACTGAAGGGGGAGCAAAGCGTTAGCTTTGCGTTGCCAAAGTGTTGGAAGGGTGAGAAGTGTTACTGTTAAGTGATAACTGAAAACTGCTAACAGATAACTGATAACTGATAACTAAAACAAAAAAACACCAGCTATAACAGGCTGGTGTTTTTTTGTAATTACTTACTTCAAATAGTTGTTGATTGTTTCTGCAACGTATTCAATTTGTTCCTTTGTAAGGTCTGGATAAATTGGCAGAGCAATAGAAGTAGCTGCGGCTTTTTCTGATTCTGGGAAATCACCAGCTTTATAGCCTAAATATTTAAAACAGGGTTGCTGATGTAGAGAAAGTGGATAATAAACAGAACATCCAATTTCCTTTTCTGCCAAATGAGCTTTTAATGCATCTCTATTGCCTTCAACTCTGATTACATATTGGTTGTAAATATGATAACAGTTGTCTTTAGCTTTTGGAGTTATAACTTTCTTGTTGTCTTTGAATAATTCGTTATAAAGAGAAGCATTTCTTCTTCTTCCTTCGGTCCAGCTCTTTAAGAATGGAAGTTTTATAGAAACAACAGCAGCTTGGATTGCATCTAATCTTGCATTCATACCGACTTCCTGATGCTGATACTGAACCTGCCCGCCGTGAACTCTCAAACCTTTCATGCGTTCATAAGTCTTGTCGCAGTTAGTGGAAACTAACCCGCCATCACCGAAACAACCAAGGTTTTTGCTTGGGAAGAAACTGAAGCAGCCTACGTTACCGAAAGTGCCTGCTTGTTTGCCATTATATTCAGCACCTATAGCTTGGGCAGCATCTTCTATTACTGCTAGGTTGTGTTTCTTAGCTATAGCCATAAGTGGTTCCATATCAACACACTGACCGAAAAGATGAACTGGAATAATAGCTTTTGTTTTGGGGGTTATTTTTTCTTCTATCTGGTTTACATCCATTAAGAAGGTTGCTGGATCAATATCAACAAATTTGGCAACTGCGCCTGTTCTAGCTATAGAACCTGCTGTTGCAAAGAAGGTATAAGGAGTAGTTATGACTTCATCGCCGTCTTTAATGTCTAATGACATAAGAGCAAGAAGAAGTGCATCAGTTCCTGAAGAACAACCAAGAGTGTGCTTAACTCCAATGTATTCAGCCATTTCTTTTTCAAGTTTTTCAACTTTAGGACCAAGAATAAAGCCTTGACTTTCGAATATTGATAAGAGTTCTGGAACTACTTTGTCTTTTATCTGAGCATACTGAGGTTTTAAGTCTAACAGTGGGACTTTCATGTTTTACTCCGTTTTATTAGTTTAAAAGTTTGTGAAAACTTTAATTTGTTCAATAAACTAGCACTTGAGGTAATTCTAGTCAATAGTTTATTTTGTTAAGCTTTTTTTAGATATAAGTTCAAAACTAGAGATGTTAAATAGAAGAAGGCCAATATTTTCAATTCTTCTAACTCTTAGAGCAATAAAAACTACAGAAACCAACATAATAAAAAACAAAGCATCAGCTTTGTTTTTTATCTTTTCTAGGAAGTTTTTTTAGTCTTTGAACTTCGATGAAACGCTGTTCAAAAGGAATTCGCATTAAGCGAACTTCTTCTCGTTCTGGAATCTGACGAGAAGGTTCTAAGGTGTCGGCCGCAGCAAGAATTTTGGTAAGCATAGGAGCATCATCAGCAGGAAAAGTATGATCTCGAATAGCAAGAATAATATCAACGCCGATCTGAGGAATATTTTTCATCAGCCAACCAGCTGCGGCAGGTCCATGAGCAAGCATCGGAACCTGTTCCATTAAATCAGAGATAACAAATCCTGTAGAATGAGCATATTCCAAAGTTTCTTCTGGCGATGCATGACGCAAGAGATCATGGGCCATTCCTGCCAAGTAGGCTGATTCCACATCGTAGCCAACTTCTTTGGCATAGCTTACAGCCATGTCTGCAACAGCCTGCATGTGAGCCTGCAGACCTTTTGGTGAAAGAGACTGCTTTTCAAGTATTATGTCTAGATATTTTTTGTATTCTTCGTTTTTCATGTTTATCTTAAAGTTGTTATAGTTTTTGGTAATTATTGTAATTAATAAGATATAAGATATAAGAATTCTTATGTCTCCATCTTTGGTCTTGTATCTCAATTTTTGGTCTTAAATCTAACAACAAAAACCAACTCTATAAAAACTATGCTAGATCAGTCGAAGAACTCATGGTATTCAAATTCCATATCGCCGATGGAGATTGTGTCATTGTCGGCAGCTTCAAGAGTTCTGAGTTCATCTATAAAGCCCATTCGCTTTATTTTCTGTCTGAATCTGGCAATGGCTTCATCGTTTGCAAAGTCGGTCATTGCAACTAAGCGTTCTATGTCAGGGCCTGTAACTTCCCAGTAGCCTTCTTCCAATTCTTCAATTCTGAAAGGTTCTATAAATTCATAGAGTTTTTCATCTTTGTTGGCTTCTAGCATAACTGGTGTTTTCAATTCCTTGAGTTCCTGGCTCAAATACTTGAGAAGAGAATCAATACCTTCTTTTGTCGCACCAGAAATAGGAAAAACTTTAACGCCTCTAGCATCCATTTCCTTTTTGAAATCTGGGAAAAGTTCTCTAGAGTCTGGTAAATCCATCTTGTTTGCTGCTACAACTACAGGTTTTTCTGCTAGCTTTTCTGAGAACTGTCTGAGTTCTTCCATGATAATATCATAGTTCTTTGTGATGTCTTCCATATCTAGTTGACTGACATCTACAAGATGCAGAAGAATTCTTGTTCTTTCAATGTGCTTCAAAAACTGGGTGCCAAGACCGGTTCCTTCATGAGCTCCTTCGATTAGACCAGGAATATCAGCAACACAGAAAGAATTCAAGCCTTCTGGTTTTACAATTCCAAGACTAGGAGTAAGAGTGGTAAATGGATAATCAGCAACTTTGGGTCTGGCATTGCTTACGGCACGCAAAAATGTCGATTTACCTGCATTTGGTAATCCAACTAAGCCAACATCAGCTAAAAGCTTTAGTTCTAGTCTAAGTCTTAACTTTTTGCCAGGTTCACCTTTTTCTGCGCTTCTAGGGGTTCTGTGAGTCGGTGTTGCAAATCTTGCATTTCCCATTCCTCCACGGCCACCTTTTAGCAGGATTTCTCGCTGACCTTTGTGTTCCATATCAACGAGAAGACGGCCTGATTCCAAATCATAAACCAATGTGCCGACGGGAACTTTTACAACACAGTCTTTACCGTTGGCCCCAGCCATATTTTTTATCTGGCCGTTCTGTCCGTTTTCTGCTTTATGAACACGAACAAAGCTCAAATCATAAAGGGTGGTCAAATCATCGGTGGCTTCGAAAACCAAGTCTCCGCCTTTCCCACCGTCACCGCCTGATGGTCCGCCCATAGGCACGAATTTTTCACGACGAAAAGCTACGGCTCCGTTTCCGCCGTTTCCTGAGGATACTTCAATTGTTACTTCATCTACGAATTTCATGAGGCGAATTATATCATTGACTATTTTTACTCGCAAGTTTTTTATAAGTGGCAAACAAAGTCTTTTGATGTTAAAATATCCTTTATATGGAAGAAAACAACAATTTAGAGCAAGACGAAGGAAAAGAAACTTCATTGTTAGATGAAGGTATTTCTATTCAGGAAGAATCTGTTGAAACTCATTCTGCTGAAGAAGAGGCTGTTTTAGAAAATAAAGCTGAAACAGGAGATTCTGCTGTTTCCAAAACAGAAGAAAAAAATGCAGATACAGAAGAATCTGGTAAAATTGTTGAAAAAGAAGAATCTGAGGAAGTTAAAGAAGTTGAAGTTATTGAAGAAGAAAAAGGTTCTGATGAAAAAGAATATGCTGAAGTAATCGAAGAAACTAAGGTTTCTGAAGAAATAACGGAAGAAGCAGAATCAGAAGTTGCTGAAGAAGATAGTGTTTCAGATATAACAGATAAAACTGAAAATGTTTGTGAAACTGTTGAGCCTGAAGTTGAACCTGAAAAAGAAGTTTCAAAAGATTCTGCTGAAGATGCAGATATCATAGAAAAAGAATCTACGACAAATACTGTCGAAGATCCCCAGAATCTTTCATTCTCGTCATCGAAGCCTCAAGCAGTATTAGACGAATTAGACAAACTTAAATCTGAAAATACGGCAGATGTAGCAGTAAAAGAAGAAAAAACAGAAGAATCAGTTTCGTCAGAAGATTCTTCAAAAACCGATGAAGTTATTTCAGATTCTAAGGGTGGTAACCTTTCTGAAAAGCAGGATTTATCAGAAGAAAAGTCGGAAAAAGAAACTTCAGAAAAACAATCTGATTCCCCAAAAGATGAAACAACAGAAGAAAGCAATGTTGAAGAACAAGAAGATGATAGCTCTTCAGAAGGTTTTTTACTTTTTACGCAAAGCTATAATAAAGATTTTTGGAAATCTTTCTTTTTTGACCTGCTTTTCTTTTGTTTATGCGTTTGTTTTACTTTTATTCTTATCCAAAAATGGTTTTCAACAAGAGAAGTGATCATTCAGGGCACAAACCAGGTTCACGGTTCTTTGGAATCTGGAGAAAAGACCACGATAGGGAATATAAATGTCCTTGTAATGGGTATAGATTCAGTTGAAGGAACTCATCGTTCTGACACAATCTTTGTTTTGGGAGTTAACCCATCCAAAAAGAAAATAATGATGCTTTCTATCCCTAGAGATACAAGAGTTATTATTGAAGATAAAGGTAGAAAAATAAATGAAATTCTGCCCAGATATGGTGAACCTACTCTTCGCAAAATTCTAGAAGATCTGCTGAAGATTAAAATCAGCAGAAAAGTTGAAATTGGTTTTGAAAGTTTCATTTCTGTTGTTGACGCTATTGGTGGAGTTGATATAAACATTGAAAAACCAATGCATTATGATGACAACTGGGGTAATCTCCATATTCATTTTAATCCTGGTATGAATCATTTAAATGGTCAAGATGCTTTAAGATATGTTCGTTTCAGAAAAGATGCAATGGCTGATTTGGGTAGAATCAAGCGTCAGCAGGATTTTGTTAAAGCAGTAATTAAAAAGCTTTTTAGTCCCACAACTATTGTCAGAGTCCCTTCTATTATAGAAAAAGCTTTTAAACATATAAAAACAGATTTTTCTCTTCAGGAAATATTAACTTTGGCAAAGGGTTTTGATAGCTTTGATGTTAAGTTCATCACCATGTCTTTACCTGGTGATGCAAGATATATAGATAAGATTAGTTTCTTTGTGCCTTATTCAGAAGAAGCAATAGCTATTGGAAATAACTATTTTTCTGATTTGGCAATTTTGGAAATTGAGAAAGACTGCGATTTTGGTAAAGTAATTCCAAAGCAGAGTAAATCAAATAGGAAAAAGTAAATGAAAACGGATTTGTTTGATTATTATTTACCTCCGGAACTCATAGCTCAAACTCCGTCTAAGGAACGTTCAGGGTCTAGACTTTTAGTTTACAATCGTTCTACAGACAAGGTTGAGCATCGTCATTTCTCAGATATTTCTGAGTATTTTGAGCCTGGAGATTTGCTTATAGTAAATAGTTCCAGGGTTATCCCTGCAAGAATACATACTATTGAAAGTGAATACAGCACTGCTGGAAGTGAAATATTCTTTATTAAAACTTTAGATAATGGTCGCTTTGAAGCTATGGTTCATCCAGGGAAAAAGTTTAAACCTGGAAAGAAGCATATGCTTCCTGGTGGTACTGTTGTTGAAACAGAAGAAGTCTTAGAAACAGGATTAAGAGTTCTGAAGACATTAGATGGTAGTGACCCGGTTGCTATATTCAGAGAAAAGGGTGAAATGCCACTTCCACCTTATATTACTTCCAGAGAAAGTTCTCCTGAACGTTATCAGACGGTTTATTCAAAAGAAGAAGGCTCAGTAGCAGCCCCTACAGCTGGTTTGCATTTCGACGAAAAAGTCTTTGCAGACTTGAAGGCTAAGGGTGTTAAGATTGCAGAAGTAATATTACATGTTGGGTTAGGCACTTTTAAGCCTGTCGAAGTAGATGACTTAGATAATCACCATATGCATGAAGAAACATTTTTTGTTTCAGATGAAACATCTAAATTGTTTAGAGAAACAAGAAAAGCAGGTAAAAAGATATGGGCTTGCGGTACAACCAGTGTTAGAACTTTAGAGTCAGCTATAGATGAAAATGGTGAATTGAGAACAGGTTGGAGTTCAACATCCTGTTTCATAAAGCCAGGTTATAAGTTTAAAGCCGTTGACCATCTTATTACTAATTTTCATTTGCCAAAATCTACTTTGGTTGTACTTGTTTCCGCTTTTGCTGGAAGAGAAAAAACTCTAGCTTTATACGAAGAAGCTATAAAAAACAAATATAGATTCTACTCTTTTGGGGATTCAATGTTACTAATATGATGAATACAGAATTTTCTTTTACACTCGAATCAAAATCAGAAGAATGTTGGGGACGTACTGGTATTATTAATACTAGACGCGGCAAAATAGAAACCCCTATATTTATGCCAGTTGGAACTATTGGTAGCGTTAAGACGCTTTCGCCTGATGAAATTACTGACACTGGCGCTCAGATAATATTGGCAAATACGTATCATTTGTTGCTTAGGCCTGGGACAGATGTTTTAGATCACTTTGGTGGCCTGCATAAAATGATGGCTTGGGATAAACCTATGCTGACAGATTCAGGCGGTTTTCAAGTCTTTTCCTTGAATAAGCTTAATAAGATTACAGATGATGGGGTTGAATTTGCTTCTCATATTGATGGAAAGCGTTACTGGATAAATCCGGAAGAATCTATGCGCATACAGCGCTCAATAGGTTCTGAAATAATGATGGTTTTCGATGAATGTAGCCCTTACCCCTGTGATGAAAAAAGAGCAAAAGCAGCTTTAGACCGTTCTGTTGCCTGGGCTAAGAGATGTCGAGCAGACCATCCTCATATGAGAAACGGGCAAGCTTTATTTGGCATAGTTCAAGGATCTATGTATCTGCCTTTAAGATTAGAATCTATAAAACGCACAGAAGAAATTGGCTTTGAAGGTATGGCAATTGGCGGTTTGTCTGTTGGCGAGCCCAAAGATCTTATGCTTAAAATAATGGATGGCATGATGCCTAGTATGCCTGAAAACTTGCCTAGATATCTGATGGGGGTGGGGACTCCAGAAGACCTATTCTATGGAGTTGAACGAGGTATAGATATGTTTGACTGTGTTCATCCGACTAGAATTGCTCGTCATGCAACTGTTTTTACTAGAGACGGGCGTATTAGTCTCTTGAATGCAAAATATACACTTGACGAATCACCTATTGATGCTAGTTGCCAATGCTATGCCTGCCGAACTTTTTCTAAAGGTTACTTAAGACATTTGTTCAAAGCAAAAGAAATTTTAGGTTTAAGAATGGCAAGCTTGCATAATGTTACATTTATGGTTAATCTTATAAAAGAGAT
>ONIU01000066.1 GCA_900317935.1 uncultured bacterium | reverse complement strand
ATCCAGGCATTATAAACAAGAAGAGCCTCATCTTCCAAATAATCTTCATCATCAAAAGTAAGATTAAAAACAGCAATATCACATTCCTTAGCTTCTATATCATCTAATGCCTGTTCGGTAATCTTAAACTTTGCTGTATGCTCTCTAAAGGCCCTATATCTTTTATAATAGTAAGCAAGTATCTCATCTGGTGGAAAAACATTATCCGAGCCTGACTTATTGTTATCAAGCCAGTAGCTGATTACCTGAAAAACGATAGCCAAAAAACTGTCTCTGATACCCTCATTAGTCAATTCATTTGCTGCCTCACGCCAATAAAGCAAATAATCAAGCTGCTGTTTTGTAAAATACACATCTAACCATTGCTTAAATGGATTTATATTTATATCAATGTTTCTCATTAAAATCTGGTTAAATGCCTTCATCACTTCTTCTTGAGGGAAAGATTCGCTGTTGGAAAACCAGCTTTTAAATAGAACTGCCTGACTATGAATCGGAACATTTATAAGAATAGAGGCATTCCTATGAGCCAGCCATTCTAACGGCATAAACTTGCATAGGCTGGGGAAGAACCATACCGGTTCTGAGCCGGTTACTGTTATGTTGTCGAGTATGGTTTCTACTAGCCAGGAAGCTTGAAAGCGAAGCATAAATAATCAATCCTTATTATTGTCGTTTTCTTCGAGAATAGATATGGCTATTTTAACCAATGCTGGGTCAAACTGTAAACCAGACTGTCGTTTAAGCTCATCGATTATTTCCTTATCTGATTTATAGCTTCTTTTACGATAACTTCTAGTACTTCTCATAGAGGAAATAGAATCAGCAATAGACAATATCCTAGAAAGAACAGGGATTTGTTCGCCTCTGAGACTGTCAGGGTAGCCAAAACCATCCCAACGTTCATGATGCCATCTTATTATGGTAGGAATATCATCATTCACAGAAACTTCCTGCTTTAAATAATGTTCAGCAAGCAAAGTATGGTTTTTCATAATAAAATCATTGTCTTCACTAAGCTTTCGACGGCTTTTTATTATATCGCTAGATATCATAAGCATTCCAACGTCATGCAATTTTGCTGCTGTTTCAAGACTGGAAATCTGCTCTGGAGTTTTGGAAATACGCTCGGCTATCTTTACTGCTAATTCTGCGACTTCTTTAGCATGAGCTTTATCGTAGCCCTCAACGCGGTCAACAATTGAAGCAAGAGCGTTAACCAATTCAGAATATCGTTTTTCTGTTGGTTTTAAAGTCTTTTTTAAATCAAAATACTTGCAGGTCAGCCATATCAGCAAAGCTGCAAGTATTATATTCAAGAAAGTCAGCAAAGTATCAATAACCTTCTAAGTCTTTTAACTTATTTCTAATAGCCGGTGCATCATTATGCTGAGGAAATTCCTTTATAAAACGTTCGTATTCAGCTTTAGCTTCAGAATATTCTTTAAGGTCTTCATAGATTTTACCTTTACGTATAAAAGCTTCTGCAGCTACATTAGAATCAGGATATCTATCAGTAACAGAATTATAATAATCAATGGCTTTTCTTGAACTTTCATCGCTCTTTCTATATCGGACTTTACCATTTTCAACCTTTTTTACCATTGAATCCATATCATTTTCATAAATCTGGCCAAGCTTATAAATCATATCTTCATTGCCTCTGGCATTTGGATAAGCTTCAAGCATTTCTTCAATAGCAGCGGCGGCAGCTTTATAATCTTTCTGTTTTTCATCAAGCATACTGACAAGTTTACGATAGGCTTCAACACCTTCTTCTTGAGAGTTAGCATCTCTGATTGCTTTTCTATAGGAAGCGGCTGCCTGTTTGTATTTACCAGCATCAGCCTGCATATCACCTAAATCAAGATTTGCTTTTCCGCCTTCTTCTGTATAAGACTTATTATCAGCAATCTGTTCTTGAGTTTCTATTGCAGATTCAGCAACACTTGTTCCACTTGAAATAGACTTCAGTTTTTCCTGTGCAGCAGAAAAATATGTGCTGTATGCATAATCGCTAACCACTTTCTGATAATGAACAGCCGCCTGTTCTTTCATTCCCATTAATTCTTCACAGGCCGCAAGGTTATAATAAACCTTATCTATTGCCATATAGGTCGGATAATCATCAACTATTTTTGAAAGTAACTCATGAGCTTGAACATAGTTTTTTAATTTATCATTATAAATCATGGCCAAATCAAACATTACTTTTGGAATTTCAGAACCACTTACCCCATTATCAGCAATACCACCATTCATAAATTCTGCTGCTTCATTATAATGAGAAAGTGCAAGACTCATTTCAGACTCAGCCTGCTTCAACCTGATTCTGCCCATTTCTACCAAGGCAGAACCTCTAGTCCTGCTATCCTGTATCATAGGAGCCAATGAATCATATGCATCCTGATATCTAGATTCTGCTAAAGCCTGCATTGCTGCCTGATACTCTGCCGTTCCTCGGATTGATTGTGCAAAACTATCAACAGAGCAACCACAAAGGAACAAACTACAACAAAAAGAGACAAGCACTTTTTTATTCATATAAATTCCTATTCTTTATTATTAAAAATAATTGTCATTAATCTTAATTGATGATAACATATTTATTCATGTAAGGTATAGTTAGAAATTGTAAATCTTGTATTAAATAATAGATACTCCTAAAGAGTTGTCTTAAAGGTTTTGCATATATCTAAGCATAACTTTAATTCTGGAATAAAAAAATAGTATGAATAATCTAAATTGTCTTTCGAATTCGGTCGATATAGAAACTGAAAACAAAGTTGGTAATAATCAAGAAACCCAGATAGACTTCAAAATGTTGCCTATTGATAAGGTTTTCCCAAATAAAAACCAACCACGTAAGTTATTTGATAAAAGTACCTTGGAAGAATTAGCTCAGTCTATTCGTGAAAATGGTGTATTGCAACCGATTTTAGTTAGACAAATTGGAGACAATTACCAGATCGTTTCTGGCGAAAGACGCTATAGAGCCAGCAAGTTGGCAGGCATGAAAAGCATTCCTGCAGTTGTTCGACGCTTGAGCGAAGAAAAAACAATGCTTGCCGCCTTAATAGAAAACATTCAACGACAAGATCTTAATCCTGTTGAAGAAGCCAGAACACTTAGAGACATAATTCTTAACTATGGCCTTACTCATGATCAGCTTGCTGAAAAAGTGGGAAAAAGCCGATCTGCTCTAACCAATCGATTAAGACTTCTTCAGCTTCCTCCAGAAGTTCAAATCATGGTTGCCGATGGTAGAATATCTGCAGGTCATGCAAAAATGCTTGCAGGGCTTAAAGATAATGAAACCATCAGGTTTTGGGCAAAAAAAATAATCAGTGAACAGTTATCTGTTTACGAAACAGAAAAACAGATCGGGCAAAGCAAGGCAGAGGAACAAGTTACTTTTAGAAAGAAGTTAAAAGCTTCTGGGACATCAGACTTGCATATCAGAGCTTTAGAAGATACTCTTCAAGAGCTGTGGGGTGCAAAAGTCCGCATACGTCAGGGCAAGTCTAAAGGGCGTATTGAAATTGAATTCTATAACACAGAAGACCTGGAACGTGTAGTAGATTCAATAATGTCTAACAAGTTTTAAAGTAGTAAAGTGAAAGGTGTAATCCGTAAGTGATTGTAAGATTTTGGGGAGTACGAGGTTCAATACCGGTACCTGGAAAAGAAACAATAAAATATGGTGGAAACACCACTTGCCTTGAAGTTGTTACAACTGAAGGCAATTTGATTATTATTGATGCAGGCACAGGAATCAGAGTTCTAGGTCAGCAGTTAATGAAAGAAGATTTTGGCCAGGGCAAAGGTGTTGCTCACATCTTTTTCACTCACTCTCACTGGGATCACATTCAGGGGTTCCCTTTCTTTGCACCAATTTTCATAGGGAAACGCAATAAAGACGGAAAAGTAGTTAAAAGTTCTGCAAATAAACTTCATATCTACGGGTCTGCAGAATCAAGCCGTTCAATTGAAGATTCTCTGTGCGGACAGATGTCTGACTGCTATTTCCCAGTAAGTTTAAACGATCTTTCAGCTACAATTTCTTTTACTTATCTAACTGGCAAACCTATAAAAATAGGTAAAACCAAAATCAGCACTCTACCACTTCGTCACCCGAACGGTTGTTTAGGTTTCAGAATAGAAGATAACGGCAAAGTTTTAACCATAGCCACAGACTGCGAACATCCTGAAAACGGAGAATGCGATCCAAATATTCTAGCTCTTGCAGATAATTCAGATCTTTTCATTTACGACGGACAATATACTCCTGAAGAATATGAACCAAGCAAATTCAATATCTGCATGCCAGCCAAAAAAGGTTTTGGTCATTCCACCGCTGAAGAAGGAATTAAAGCAGCTATTAAAGCCCATGCAAAACGTCTTGTAATTACTCATCACGAACCTTTGCACAACGATAAAATGCTTGATTCTATGGAGAAAAAAGCAAAAGTTTTGATGCCAAGTATAGTTTTTGCAAGAGAAGGAATGGAAATAGTTTTATAAATGTGCTACCATGTTTGGTATGCAACGGGGCTTTACTAATTTAACACCCATATACTTTTTCAGCTCAATTAGAGCAGATTCGGGCAAGTCTACAATTGTCTCGAATCTTTCTGTCTACTTAAGCAGTCTCAGCTATAAAGTAGCAGTTCTTGATTTTGACTACAGTTCCCCTGAAAAGCTACGAAACGCTTTTCCAACAGCAATAGAAATAAAAGACTATCAGGAACTTTCCACCCTAATATCTGCTACAGACCCGCGTTTTCAGCAAAATTTCTATTTTACAGATACAAACAAGCTTTCTTTTTTCCCTGCACACAAGCTGAAAACACCGTATGAATTAGTTACAGATACAGCTTTCAGAGATTTTTTTCTACAGTTAAGCTCCACATTTGACTACGTATTAATTAATCTGACTTCTGGAGTGAAGGAATGTGCTTCAGTTTCTGATTTGCTTTCAAAGTCATACTTATTCAGAGGATGTAAACCGTCATCTATAATCATTTCTTTACCTGATGAAAGAAATCTCATAAACCTAGACAACTTTATTCAGAACAATCAGGCAGTCAGTTATCAAGCAGAAGAAAACACTTATTTTCTATTTAACAAGGTTCCAGGCCCAACTGATGTTTTAGAACTGGATGACACTTCTTTAACCGCTTCTGATATCCGCAGTATTTTTACTTATCCACTGACTTACATTGTTCCGTTTATTGATGAAATATTAGAACAGAAAAACAGATCAATAGCCTATGTATTGCAAAACAATTCGATAATAAATCAGTATATAGTCGGATTATTCAGACTTTTAAACGGCGCTGCTTCAATAAGCTATTTAATGAAAGAAGCAAATACTTATCAGTCATGTATAAGCGGCACTCTTTTAAGTAAAATTTATCCATATCTTGAAAAACTTCAAAAGAAAGTAGCTGCAAAATTATTCATTAATCCTGCTGATGTAAGCATATATATTGAACAGAATGATGAAAATTTCAGAATTCGAATAAGATTAACATCACTAGGGCAGAAACTTCTTGGAATAAGAACAGATATACCTGATTACCATTCCATACATACAGTAAAGTCTGAGCATCCATCAAAATTAGAAGTAAGAAGTCTTAGAAACAGTCTCAGAACTGTAAAACAAATAGATAGAGAAGCTCCATACACCTTAAGCTTTAAATCTATATTTACTTTTGACGACAGTTTCTACTCAAATCCGGTTTCAAAACTAAATAAACACATTCCAATTGAGCCGGAAAAAGAGAACTACCCATCGCCTATTCTATTTCCTCAAAGGCATGAAATTTCTGAAATACCTACTCTAACAAATATTTTAGGTCTTATTGGGCAGAAACGTAACATTATTTTTAATGAATATCCTGATGATGTTAACAAACAAGGAGTGAGTCAGGTATATATTCCTACAGAGTTTTCTCTGTTTTTCTCATTAGATGCCAAGTTGAAAACCAGATATGATTCAAATAACAGATATCTGGTATTACCACCGATAATAAAAAGCAAGATTCAACTGACACCTAACTATGATTACCTTTTTAAAAAATTAGAACCCTACTCTATTTTTGATATATTTGCCAGAAATAAAAAGTTTGAATTTATCTCAGATTTTGGTCTTAGAGAGACTTGCTACGATTTCAATTCTGAAGGTCTCATTCAGTTGCCAGCAGGAAGATTTTCGCTGATTAATGAAAATCTTTTTAGCAATAAAATTGCCCCGATCGTTCCTAAAGAAGATACCAGCAGAATTTCAAGCATTGCAGTTGCAAAATTTAAACTTAATTTCGACAATTATTTCTCTATTGATTTATCCTCTGAATGGGCAAGTAACACCCAAAAGCAAAAGACTGAATCACCCAAGTCTTATGCTCAGAGTATAATAAATCTTGTTAAGCCAGAGTATTTTTCAAGACAAGCAGAATGGAATCTATATTCAACTAATCCAAATTTTGGAATATTTGATAAGACAGAACATAGCAAAATTCTGCTCTCTCATTTAATATACGTAGAGACAGATAGAAAAGGTATAGAAACACCTAAAAAATACGAACTTGATGTTAATAAACAATCCTTTAAATCGGGGTTCTTAAGTAAGAATTTCAGGCCCTTACCCTCTAGTATAAACCTGGAGGATGTAATGCTTGAATACTGCTACAGAATCCAGGTTAAAGAAGATGAGCCAGACTTTGTTTTCGTTGAAAAGCGTGTGAAAGAGGAAGAATACAAACCAAAATTCAGGATAAAATTTGAACATAAATATATGGAACCAGACTTATTAATAAGAAGAAGATCAACATATCTGAAACCAGTAATGTATCAGATATTCAGACTGGATAAACTGAAAGTCTCCAGCAAAGTAAAAGTAAATAATGTTGAATACAAAGTTGCTTACAATGAGATATTCCCCGTTATTTATTTCCCAAAAGCAATAGAAATTCCAGTAACTAGAAAGCTAAGACAGCCTACATGGGCTAGTGAAACTATGAAAAACAAGAATGAACTAGCCCCGTTTAAGCTACAAATTTCACCTCTAAAACTTTTAAACGAAACGTCTAGTCCGTTCAATACTCATATTTCTCCTGTTAATTATCATTTTACGAAATATTTTGAATCAGATTTTGACAATTTGAAAGTAAACATACTAGTAAGTGCTCCTAAAAAGCCTACTTTTGTCAAAGATTATCTAAAATATCAATCATTACCTCTTATTGGAGCAGAAACGGTTCAAAGAATATGTATTGATAATCATATTGATATTTCTGATGATTTGGATTTAACAATAGGTTCAACATTTAATTCAGAATTAGCAGCACCCGATATCTTCGTTGAAAAAATGAGATTCAGATCTGACAAATTCTTCAGTTATGATTGGAAATTGCCTTCAACAGATATTATCACTTTCGATACAAGTATATCATTAAAGAGTCCTTTGAAAATTCAAAGGTTTATTCATCATAATGATGAACTCAAAGATAAAGAACTTGCAGGCGCTGTACAACCCAAGTATCCTGTATTAGTAAAATCTCTGAAGCTTATCAACAACTTCACTGATTTAAAAGCCCTAAAACCAGCCTACGATTTTACTTTTAAACAGGATGACTCAAGATTTAAGCTTTATACAAACAAAGATAATAACATGAATCTTGATAATGGTTTTGTTCAAAAATCATTTGAACAGAATTATTTATCGCCTAAGATTGTTTCCAGATACATACTTAAGAAACTTGCCGGAAAATTGCCTGCTCCTAGACTCAGCCGAGGCAAATTCTTTGTTATACCTGAACAAGCCAGTGAAATTCTATATAAACACTTATTATGGCAATCCAGCCAAGATGCTGGTCCAGTTCTTTGCGAATATAATTCTAAAATTAAAAACGATGGCAAAAAGCTTAATGTTAACAACTTTGATGTAAAATACAAATTCATCCCAATTCCAGCCAGTGTTGAATTCCGTCCTCATGAGGATATTACTTTAAGACTTAGCAGAGTCTTCTTACGTAAACCTTATAGAATACAAAACAACCATATAAAAGATCTGTTAGCTCTAGCAAAAGCTCAATCTGCCAGAGTTTCAGAGTTAGTAAGCAATCAAAACGTCAGCGGAATGTAATCTTAAATCATGCCTCTTATCCTGCCTAGAAAACCTGAACTGCCTGTTTTTGATATTCCGACTGCAAGTATCTATAAAACAGACTTTGTAGATAGAAGAATATTGACTATAGTAGGAAGATCTGTTCTTTCTGAAAAGAATCAGCCAATAAAACCTTCTACTGACTTTAAATTCAGGAAATGCTATGCTGTCAGTGATAACGCATTATATAAATTAAAACGTACACCTGACGACAATAGTTCTGCTCTTTTTAATTATTCTGTAAATATAGAAAGACAAACCGACTATTCTTTGCCTTTCATTTACTATTATAATTATAAGCGGCTTAGGCAAAAATCAATCTATTACCAGATTTGCGTAAAACTCTCAAATAAAATATCTCCTTTTAAAACTTATTATAAAAACTTAGAATCCTTTTTCTCAAAAGATTATCAACCTTCTATAACAGAAGAATTCAATCTGAAGAAAGACTTCAATTATCCGGAAGATACTCATAGATTCTATTTTCAAATAACAAAAGAAGATTTAATATATAATGATATTTTATACCAAGAACCACGTATAGTTGCCTCCTCCCCAAACATATCACTAGAGAACTATACGCTTTATACTTATGAACTAGGATTGTCAAATGATTTATCTCAATCCTGTATGTATGATTTCAGCAAATACTTGACCAAAAATTTGAATAAAATGGTTTTAACGGGTTTAACTATTGATTTAAAACCTATTGAAGCTAATTCATATATAATAATAAAAAAATATTCCTTTGAAACAGATTACAAATTAAACAAAATTTTCCATTATTTATCTAACTTTAATTATATTTGGGAAAAAATATGCGAAGAATTAACTACCGTAGATATTTTTGCCAAATTCTATTTGACTTTTAACGGCAAACTAAGTCCTTTCTTAGAAAACTTAGGAACAAACAACAAAGTTCATTTTATTTCGGAAGTTTCCAACATTATTTCCGACCATACAAATAATCAAAGTTTTATTACTAAAGCTTTAAATACAAAAAAGCACTTGGATTATAAACTTTTCTCTAAAGAAATTCCTGATACTTTAAAAAAGGAAACTATTCCAGAATTTAAGATTGATTTAAAAAATGAAAAATTTGATGCCTACTCTTTAAAAAAGCAGATACTTGCTGGTGAAAAGCCACTTATTGTCCCAATAAAATATAAATCTCCAAGATTAGCTTTAAAACTAAGAATAAATAAACCAAAACTTTCTTCTAAGTCATTCATTTGCAAGCTGCAGGAAGCTCCTAAAATCACGCCAATCTTAGATGTACAAAAAAATAATCGACTGGTTGCCAAGTATTCAAAAGTTGTTTTCAATCATAAATACCAGAAAGAATTTGCTGCTACTCTCAATAAGAATTCTATTGCAATAGAGCCTAATTACAAATTAAGAAGAAGTTCTTTCTTCAATAAATGTCCAAGACACGCTTTATATTCATATAAAAAACTTCACAACATTCTTTCGAATAATTCTTTAAATAAAAAGCTTAAATTTTTATTTAAAGCTTTTATTCTTCCGAAACTTAGCCCACAAACGCAACAATCTGATAACCAGAAATATATTTACAATAAATTTGAATTAAGTAAACTTTCCTATGCCTTGAAAACTACAGATAGCAAAATACATTTGAATAGAGATAAAATAAATAATATAGTTTTCCCTGAAAAAGCCAGGATTTCAAGTAAAAATAACAGTTCTATAGATAAACTGATTCAAAACAAGCGTATCGGCTTAAATCATCTCAGAAAGCTTAAATTATTAATACTTAATATATTTAAAAAGAAATTGGAATACCAGATTTCTTTTCTTGTTCCTCAGAAAAAAATCCTGCCAAAAGTATTAAAACAACCACTGAAGCACAATCTATTCGGGTTATCTGTCTTAAAAAAAGCAGATGAATTATATTCTCAAACTGTTAGAAAAACAGATGTCTTTGATTTTCTTAATAAATATCATAATTATGATTACTGTAATTATCTACCCAAACAGATTGTTGATCAATTTAAACTGGAATTTTGCATAATTGATGCTACCCCAGAACAAACTCTCGTACAAAAAGATATAATTCCACCTCCTGGTTGGAAAAAAGAAATAAAAAAATATATCTTCCGCTTGAAACTAGGGCCCTACCCCTTTGGTTTCCCAGATTTTGCTTTTAATCCGCCATATTTTTATCTGTTAACAACCAGAGACAAATACAGCATAAAAGATACAATTACAGATTATATCTATAAAGAAAGCTTTTTCATTCTTACTAAGGATAAACTCTACGTTCATGATTTAAGTATGAAAAATCCTAAACGCATACTTCACTCAGAACTAACTGCAAAGAATTCACCTAAGGAATATTATACTTCAAAACAATATGATAAAGACTTAAAACAAGATCAGCCTGAAAAAATAGACTCATTCCATTATTCTTGGCAGAAAGAACAACCTATTAAAGAAATATATAAAGAAATTTCTTTATTCTCATTGTATCAGAAAATTAGAAATAAAAAGTATCTGTTTAAGAAGCTTAGAATAGCAAACAGCAAATATATAATAAAAGATAATTATTTGAACATTTGCTTGAATTCAATAATGCCCCAAATACACAGATTTTTAATTAAAAAATCTGCATATAAACTCGCAAAAGCAGAGGGGTCTATTACTCAAAATGGTTTTATTAAATATTGGGACTCCAAGATTCCTTTCTTATTAAAAAAAGAAGCAAATCCAACTTTTGTTTCTAAAAATCTTGGCTGTCGTATCGTAAAACAAAAAGACTGGACTCTGCCACAGTTTTTCCCTGATACTTATCCTGCTAATGAAATTAAAGTATTATATTCTGCCAGATTCAGATCATTTCGTTTCCCATATGTACCAGAAATGTCTTTCATTCACGAAAAAGCAGTTCTATTTGCTAAGGAAACAGAAGATACAGCATTATATACATGCAAGTTCCAAGAAGATTTCCGAGTATCCCAATTTGATTTTGGTCTGACAGAAATACATAATGTTTATGAAGACAAATTCATTTCAGATAAGCTTCCTCAAGAACAAAAACTGAATGAAATCAGCGTCAACTCTGGCACGATTTATAGTATAATTTTGAATGAGTATATAAATCCGTTAATTCCGAAGCCAGATTTAGTAAAAAGTGAAATACCCAATTATTTCCGTCATCTTATAGCTCCAAAATTCTTTAAAGCAGAAGAAAATATGAGCTATAAATTTAAACGCAGAGGACAAAAGCTTAACTCTCTAAAATATTCTCAAGCCTTAGAAATACAAAAAGAAAACTATTACTTCAAGTTTGATAAATTACCAGACTCCTTTGATTCTGCATCATTCCACTGGATTATCCTATTAAGAAAGAAAAAAGATATCGCCACTAATCTAAGGTATTATTCTGAAGAACAAATTTCTTATAAAGAAGATTTCTTGGCAGTTTACAATTTTGCAAGCCTGAAGAACAAACTATACATAGCTGATACTTACACGGTTCCGACTATTTCTGGGTTTAATAGGGAAACTTTCAAAGAAGCACTTCTCTTTAACAAGTTGCCTTTATCTGCATCTTTCATCTACAGTTCAGCCTTTAATATAAAAGACTATCAAAAGAACCTTATTGTTTTCTCTGTTCCAAAAATTCAAAAAAGTGATTTAAAAGAAAAAGTAGCTTATAAATATAGAATTATGGAAGAAGAAAAGCATAATGGAAAACTTAAAGAAACAGAAAATTCTATCAAAGTTTTTAATAAAATCAAATTACATCTATCAGCCTTTATTTTCGATAGAAAGAAAGAATCATTTAATCTTAATTCTACAGCCAGACCAAGAAGAATGACCTATCGCCCCGTATATATACCCGACTTTATGGACATTAATATCAAAGACCATAAAGAAGAGATTATTGATGAGTTTACAGAATAGAGTTGACTTAGAAGAATAAAGTGTATAAAATGTTTTGATTATTAACGGGGGAAAAGAATGACTTTTTTCACACTTAGTGATATTGGCAAAGTCCGAACAAACAACGAAGACTACGCTGAATCATTTACTTTTAAGCTATGTAATCCAGACGGAAGCTTTAATTCAAAAACAGTAATGTTGTTATGCGATGGTATGGGCGGTGGTCCTGCCGGAGAAAGAGCTTCTTTTTTAGCAGTTAAAACCATGAAAAACTGCATAATACAAGATATATTAACCCAGGAAAACGAAATCACCAATCAAGAATATCTTGAACTATTTGATAAATATATACAGAAATCTCATTTCAGCATTTATAAAGAAGGCGTTGAAGACCAGAATTTATATGGTATGGGCACAACAATTGTTGCTGGTATCATTATAAAAGACAATCTGCTATTAACCCACGTAGGTGACAGCAGAGGTTATTGTTTTGGAAGCAATGGATTACGCCAACTCACTAAAGATCATTCTCTCGTTCAGCAATATGTAGATGAAGGCAAAATAACTCAGGAAGAAGCTTTCTTTCACCCTCAAAGAAATATTATTACAAGAGTACTTGGAGCAGGTTCTGGAGCACCCGTGAAGGTTGATAAAAAAGATGTTCCACTTGGAAATGGTGATATCGTTATGTTCTGTACAGACGGTCTTTGTGGAGTTCTTGAAGAACCAGAACTGACTGAAATATTTAACCGTTACTATCAACCAGAAAACGCTGATTTAAAAGCTCTGGCCAATCATCTGATTCAAGCCGCCTGTTTGAAAGGCGGGCCAGATAATATCACAGTCAGTCTTTATCAACATAAAATTTAGATTTAAAACATAGAAGGAAATAGTTTTTGGAGGCCTTATGAAGCGAACCTATTTACAAGACGAAGCCAATACCCATTATAATCTTGGTATTGCTTATTATACAAAAGGACAATATGAACAAGCCATTAACGAATGGGTTCAGTCCTTAATGAAGAATCCCCAGAACAGTGAAGCCAGATTTAAGCTAGGTGTTGCTTATTATCAGCTTAATCGTATTGATGAAGCTTTAAAAGAATGGGAAATAGCTGTTTCTCTTGACCCGCAAAATTATGAAGTTCTTCATAATCTTGGTATCGCCTACTATAACAAAGGCGAAGACATGCGAGCCATTGAATATTGGGAAAAATGTCTTGAAGTTCGCCCTCATGACCCCGAAATACATTTCAAACTAGGTATTGCTTATTATAATTTGGGAAAAGAAGACCAAGCTATCAATCTTTGGGAAAAGGCCTCAAATCTTAATCCAGAAGATTCTGATATATTCTTCAGACTTGGCGTAGCCTACTATAATAAAGGTCTTGACGATAAATCAGTTATAGCTTTCTCAAAAGCTATTGAATTAAATCCAAAGAATTCTGAAGCTCATAATAATCTAGCTATTGTATTCTATCGCTTGGAAATGTATCAGCAGGCTATTGAAGAATGGAAGAAAGCCCTTTCTCTTAACCCGAGACAGCCTGAAATTTATAATAACTTAGGCAATGCATACAGTAAATTAAATCAGCATCGTGAAGCCATAGAAACCTGGCAGAAAATTCTTGAAATAACCCCAGAAAGTTCTGAAGTTTATTTTAAATTAGGTTCTGCCTACGGCAAACTAGATGATTTACCAAAAGCTATTTCTAGTTGGGAAAAATGTATATCAATTAATCCTAATGATGTAGAAGCTCACTTTAATTTAGGTGTTGCTCAATATAACTCTGGCAATTTCCAAAAAGCTATTACTTATTGGAATGCAGTTAGAGAAAAACGAAGCGAAGATGCCGACATTTGCGAAAAAATAGGTAACGCTTACTGTGGTTTGGAAGATTATCTTGAAGCTGCTAAGTTCTGGAACAGAGCTATTTCTTATGTTGCAGACGATCCACAGCTTCATCATAAATTGGGTATCGCTTATTCTAAACTGAACAAGACTCAGGAAGCTATATTCCAATGGCAAAAAGCCATTGAATTAGACCCAGACCACTTTGAAGCTCATCATAATCTTGGGATAGCCTATTATAATTTACAAAGATTCGATGAAGCTCTTGCTGAATGGGAAAAAGCCAAGAGTCTCAATCCTAATGACCCAGACTTATACTTCAAGCTTGGTCATGCTTACCGCCAGAAAAGAAAGCTTGATAACGCAATTGAAAACTGGAAGAAAACAGTTGATTTAGACCCCAACAATCCTAACACCTATTTCGTTCTTGGTAACGCTTACGACGAAAAAGGTCTTTTAGACGATGCTATTCTCTCTTGGAAAAAAGTTATCGAATTGGCACCAAATGATGTAGACGCCCATAACAACCTTGGTATTGCATATTTCCAGAAGAATATGTTTGACCAAGCAATTACAGAGTGGGAAGACGCTATTAGAATCACTCCAGAAAATGGCGAACTTTACAATAAGCTTGGTATTGCATATATCAAGATGGAACTTTTCGACAAAGCTGTAGAATACTGGGAAAAAGCCCTTAAATACAAACCCGAAGATTCAGATATTCTTTCTAATCTTGCAACAGCTTATCACAATCGAGAAATGTATGATAAAGCTATTGATATTTGGAAAAGAGTTATCAAGTATAATCCTCAGGATTCTGAAGCCCGCAACAAGCTTGGTATTGCTTATTACAACAAAGGCATGTATGATCAAGCCATTGAATTGTGGAAAAAGGCAATTGAACTTAATCCAACAGATGCTGCAGCATTCTATAATATTGGTACTGAAGAATTTGAAAAAGGCCGCATCAATGAAGCTATTGCTGCCTATATGAAAGTTCTTGAAGTAGACCCGAAATACGTTCAGGTTTACTACAATCTGGCAATCATTTATGCTCGCAAACGTCAATTCAGAGATGCTATTGACGCAGCACATCGCTTTATTAACGCTAATCCTACCGGTATGGAAACAGAAAATCTTAAAACACTTGTTGAACAGTGTGAAAAAGAAATTGCCGGAGAAGCAGAAATATAAAGAAACAACTTTAAAAAGCCCGATTAAAATAATCGGGCTTTTTCTTTCTAAAAAACAAAGAAGTGACAAAAAGAGCAAAGTGTTTTATAATTTTTAAAAATTCATTAAGGCAGAGTTTCATGCAAAAAAACTATTTTAGATTATTTAGCTTTTTTACCTTTTTTACACTTGCTTTATTACTGACAGGCTGTTGTAAAAAAGATCAAAAGCCTGAAACGAAACTGAAACTTATTGACATCAAACTTACAAACGAAGAATATGCTTTTGCTGTATCTAAAAAGAATCCTCAACTAAGAGACAATCTTAATCAGTATATTGAAACATTGAAAACAAGCGGAATTTTCGAATCAATAGTTGCTATATATACAGATAAAGAGAACAAAGGCTCTAAAACAGGAGTTAAATTTACTACCGCTGAAGTTGCAAATACCGACAAAAATCTTATTATAGTAACCAACTGTCCTTTTGAACCTTTTGAGTTCATAGAAAAAGATGGTTTGATGTATGGAATAGATTTAGAAATAGCTAATGCTTATGCTAATTACAGAGGTTTAGAACTAATAGTTAGAAACATAGATTTCGACAATATACTCTCAGAAGTTGCTGCTGGAAAAGCTGACATAGGCATGGCCGGCATAACTGTTACAGAAGAACGCAAAGAATTATGCGATTTTACAACAGGTTATTTTAAATCCTCTCAAAAACTTGTTGTAGATGGCAAAAACACTGATTTTGATAATTGCAAAACCGCTGAAGATGTTAAAAAGGTTATTAAATCTTTAAATAATGAAACTATAGGTTATCAAATAGGAACAACTGGTAATCTTTTTATTGTTGGAGACGGTTCTTCTGAAAATCCAGGTTTCGTAAACATTAGACCACAAGGTTTTAAAACTCCTGACGAATCAATAAAAGAACTACTACATGGAAAAATATATGCTGCTATATTGGATGATGAACCAGCTCAAAAAATACTGTCTGATATAAATATTATAGAAATGCAGAAAACAGCTACTAAAGCTCTAGAATAAACATTTATCTTTTCTTTTTGTTACCCGAAAAAAGCATACTTATCACGACAAAAAAAGCAATGACAACAATTATAGGGAAAAAAGTATCCATTTTTGCTCGAAATTCTTTTCTACTCTGTTCCATTTGATATTCTCTGCTAGCAGGAACTATTTGCCCTCTTCCATCGCTATAGCTTTCTATACTTCCATGATAATCACAGTATATAACCCCATCTTCACATAAATCACCCTGGTTATGATAATGACCAGGGTCTTTTTTATACGGACAAAAAAAACGCTCTTCCTTTAAATATTTTCCTTTTTTTAATAATTCTATAACATCATCGTTCATCTCATGGAGCATTTCATTATTGTCCATGTTATACATTTCTAGTGCAGCTTGTAGAACACGCATATTTGAAAAACATGCTTTTTGATAACTAAATTCTCTGCGGGCCAAAACAGGAGAAACAATACAAAAGATTATTAATAATGAAAATACAATTTTATAACTTATTTTCATAATCTAATATTAAACCTTCTTTTTCTTCGACTGAGGTGTAAGAACGAATATAAAAGATATTAATCCTAAGATTCCACCACCGATACCAACCTGTGTAAATAATTCTTTCCGTTTTTCATCTATCATTTTTTGTTTTTCTCTCTTTGCAAATTCTTGATAAGTCATATTCGATGGAACCTTTATTCCTTTTGTATTTCCATGATAGGTACAAAAAATAAAACCATTCTCAGTTATATCGCCAATACTGAGATATTGCCCCCTCTCAGAAGTTTCCGGACATACTAAGGGTTCCTTCCCCTTTATATATTTCCCTTCTAATAATATTTCCTGAGCTTTATCATTTAATTCCCTCATCTGAGTTTCTACATCCATATTATACATTTCTATTGCACCTTGTATAACACGCTGATTTGAAAAACACATTTTTTCTCGGGCATTAGGTCTTACACATCTTTTGCTAGGAAGCGCCATTGCTGCTAAGACACCTAAAATTGCAATTACAATTATTAACTCCAATAGTCTTTATAATATAAATATTACATCTTGATTTTTATAGTTATAATTTTAATAATATTTACTTATTCAACTTTATTATACATAAAAAGCAAAATAAATTCCTGGAGCCAGGTTTAAAAAATTATAATTACAGAGTGTAGTAATGATTTATACGTACAGCATAAAATCACTTTATTATAAACATGATTAAACCTTTTTTTTCTTCGACTGAGGCATGAGAACAAATATAAAAGATATTAATCCTAAGATTCCACCACCGATACCAACCTGTGTAAATAATTCTTTCCGTTTTTCAGTTCTCAATTTTTCTTCTTTTTCCTTTTCTATACGTTCTTTTTCCTTAACATACTCTTGATAAGTCATATCTGGAGTAATCTTTATTTCTTCTAAATTTCCATGATAAGAACAATAAATAAAACCATTCTCAGTTAAATCACCAATACTGTAATATTTACCCTTCTCATAAGTTTCTGGACATACTAAGGGGTCTTTTGATTTTATATATTTTCCCTCTATTAAAATCTTCTGATTATTATCATCTAATTCCCTCATCATTGTTCCTACATCCATATTATACATTTCTATTGCGCCTTGTAGAACGCGCATATTAGAAAAACAGGCTTTTTTACGAGCATTGCCTCTATTATGTCCACGATGGCTGGGTACAGCCATTGCTGCTAAAATACCTATAATTGCAATTACTATAAAAAATTCCCAGATTGTAAAACCATTATTTCTACTATATATTATGCTCATTAACTTAACTCCATTTAACGAATCAACAGACTTTATAATATAAATATTACATCTTGATTTTTATAGTTATAATTTTAATAATATTTACTTATTCAACTTTATTATACATAAAAAGCA
>ONIU01000104.1 GCA_900317935.1 uncultured bacterium | reverse complement strand
GCCATCAAGTTTAGGCAAAGTCTTAGGAAGAAGCGATTCTTGTATATAAGAGGCTAATTCCATTTCTTTCAAGTCACCAATCATTTTATTGAAGCTCTTGGCAAGCATTCCAAATTCATCATTCTGCAAGGGTTCAATTCTAAAACCTGAATTTCTCTCTTTAATAGCTTTTACTCCATCTTCAAGACGTTTAACCGGATAAAGGAATGTTCCAGACAAGCGATAGCCTATTACTAAAGCGACTATAATAAAGATAATTATTGAAGCAATAATATAATTAATAGTTTTTGATATTTTTTCATTCACTTGTTACTGTCTTTAATTTTGCTTCTAAAGAATTATCCGGGAACCATTCCCCATTCTTATCATTGCAAACGACTATTTTATATTCTCTTTCCTTTGGGTTAGTTTTACATTTTAAAACTCGTTCTCGTAAGTGTTCTCGTAAAACAGAATCTGTCATCCTTAGGATGAAAAAATACTCATCTCCGTATTTCTGGCTCTTTGCAAAACACCAATAAAGATAAAATTCTGCAGAACCAAAAATAAAATCCTGAACATTGTCTGGTCTTTCCCAAAATATAGCTAACGCACATTCAGGGCTTTTTAAAGCCTTAGACAAAACCGGGTCCAAACTGTCAGAAAGATTGGTATTTAGATTTGCATCTATACAACACTTTGAAAACGGATCTGAAACAGCAGTCATTCCTTCAAAAACGACATAATTAGTAATCTGACTTATTAGCGAAGCATCTGTAGCACGTCTTCGTTCTATAATTGCTAAGTCATGTTTTGCCAAACTCTCAGAAAATGCTTTGCGAATATTTGCATCTTCATCATAAGACTGATAATCTTTGACAATCTTTCTGAAATCTTCCCTGAAAACATTTCCAGAAGCCCCAAGTTCTCTATCAATATCAATCAACATATTTCGGCCATCATTCTTAACTTGAGTGCATAAATTATCATACATATCACTAACATACTGATAAGATAAGAAAGTAAAACCTATGACCGGAGTGAAAACCGCAATCAAAAATAGCGAAATAAGTTTAGCTTTAATAGGAATATAGTGATTATGCAGATGAAGAACCCAAAAATAAATAATGATAATTGAAATACCTAAAAAACCAATAAAAAAAATGAAAAACCAATATAATCGGTCTATCTTTGTTACATTGCTTTTCAAACCTGCTGCCAACCATAAATTTTCGTATTTAAAACATCTCCAGACAAGACCTTTGGAGTCTACGATACCTTCTTTCAGGTTCATCAAAGCACTTTTTAAAAAGATTTTTTCATAATTTGAATTTTTTTCTTTTTGAGATTTTTCATTATTTTCAGAAAATGATTTTGATTCTCCAGACAAACTACGAATAAAACCATCGTCAAATTTTGAAGCATATCTTTTGATAATGCTGTTCAATCTTATAGAAAAATCTGGGCTATCCCAGAAAATCATAATTATTCCCTTTTTGTTATTTTCAGGAAAATTCATCCAATAAATATAGCCTACTTTAGTATTAACTATTATAGGAATCAATCTGTTACGATTATCTAAGAAATCTCTAAGTTTAAATTCATTTCCCAAAAAGCTCTTGAATTGTTTTTTAGATTTTCTTGCTAATTCAGTTCTTTCTTCATAAGAAGCACCTAATGAGTTCCACAGTTTTCCAGCCAAAAATCTTGATTTTAAATTTATATTGCGAGAAGTAACAAGATTGCCTTTTTCATTAAAAACATACAAATCAACTTCTTTTTTTAAAAACCGACATAAGGAATCATAATATTTCCAATATTTGTCTAAATCATTTTGATTTTCTTTGAAAGTAACCCATGTCATTTTGATTTTCTTTGAAAGTAACCCATGCACCTCTACCAACTTTCAACAAAAATGACTCAGGGGCAATTTCGCTTTCTATATCGTTTATGCCATTTTCTATCTTTGCAGAAAGGTCTGCTATATGTCTGCTTTTTTCTGAGATTATAATATTATGTCCTAGATATAAAGTAGCTAATAACGGCAATAAAACAAACAGCCCCAATGGCGCTGCATATTTCAAAAAGATAGAAAAATATTTATTAAATGAAAGTTTCATCAATTAACCAATAATCTAAGGGGAATAGAACTCAGTATATAATATCACTATTACAATAGATTAGTAAAACAATAAAAGCATATTATCTGTCTGATAAAGCCCAAACTTTTGGCAAATAATCTATGTTTTATAATTACTTTTCCTGCAGACCAAAATGAGGACGCCACAAACTTAAACAATAAAGTATGAAAATAAAAAGCACCACTGAAATAAAATGCTGCAATACTATAGCAAAAGTTTTCTTTGATGTTTCCATTATAGCTATATTACTGTATTTACTATCTTTTTTACAACTTGAATTCTCCATATTAGTAAAATATCAGATTAAAATTTATCCCTCTACGATACGATATACTAACTGTAAAACAATAATTTAAAAGGTTAACCGAAAACAGATGAATACTTCAGAAGTAGCAATAGAAATAGAAAAACAAAAACCAGAAACCAAAGAAGTAAAAGGACCTTTCGGTCTTTTGAAAAGACTATATAAATGGGTTTTGTCTTGGGCAGAAAGTAAATGGGCAGTGCCTGCACTTTTTGTTCTTGCCTTTATGGAATCAAGTTTTTTCCCAATACCGCCTGATGTTTTAATGATAGCAATGGCTTTAAGCAAGTCAGAGAAATCGCTCTGGTATGCAACCGTTAGTACTATAGGTTCTGTTCTTGGTGCCCTATTTGGATACGTCATTGGCTATTGGTTCTGGTACGCCGTTGGAGACTATTTCTTTACATATATTCCAGGATTCACTCACGAACTTTTTGACAAAGTTACCCAAATGTATCAGGAAAACTCATCCTTCATCGTTTTCACATCAGCTTTTACACCTATTCCATACAAGGTTTTCACTATTACAGCAGGTGTTTCTCACGTTACACTGATGCCTTTCATTATTGCTTCTATTTTGGGAAGAGGCGGTCGATTTTATCTTGTAGGCCTGCTTTTCAAATTCTTCGGTCCTAAGGTCAAAGTATTTATAGACAAATACCTGAACATACTAACTATACTTCTAGTAGTAGTCTATGTTTTGGCTTTCTATCTAATACCTAAGATCTTCGGAGCTAAGTAAGCCGGTTATCGGTTACCCGTTGCCGGTTGCCTGATGCGTGTGGGAAAAGAGGTAACCACGATGCTGCCCCGCAATGCGGGGAAGCTGGATTTGGCGTAGCCAAAGACTGAAGGGGGAGCAATGCCTTAGCATTGCGTTAATACTTAGAAAAGAAACGCAAAGCTACCGCTTTGCTCCCCCCTCAGTCAGCAAGCTGACAGCTCCCCCAGTAATTTTACCAAAATTCTGGGGGAGCATCTTCTGTACTCCAATACCTAATCACGCCAAGTTACTCTTAGCTCTATTCTTCCTTCTGAGAAGTAGGCTTTCTAAGGGTAAAGTAGCAAAGTGAAATAGATAGAACAATAAAAGCAATTAAGCCGCGAATATTACCTGATGGATGTTCAGAAGCAGAGACTATTTTGCCGTCTGCCACGGTAATATAAGCTTTTTCATACTTACCGAGAGTTATTTCTTCCTTAACTTCAGCACCGTTATACTGACCTTTAATCAGGTATTTTTCTCCCTTATCATTAGTAATGGAAGAAGGCTCAACCTTATAATATTTTTCACTGAAAGGCTGGTTGTTTACAGTCACATTATTAAGCTGAGCTTCAATGTGAATCCCAGGACGACTTATGGGAGTTAACACACCAGAAAGTTTGTCAGAGAACCCCATTACTACCATCATCAGAACGCCTAGCAAAGCAGCTCCAGCTATTAAACCAGATGAGTAAAGAACACCGGATTCACGCTTTTCATCAATCTGAGGGTCATCTTTCTTTCTGTCAACCCACCAGCGAATTAGACCACCAACCATAATTGGTGTTGAAACAGAGATTGGCAGATAAAGACCGACAGCAAAACCCAAAGCGTTTATTCCAAGCATTTCTACAACCAGAGAAATAAAAGCACCGCAGATAACCAGTGCCCAAGGCAAATTTCCACCAATAACGCCGTCTATAACGGTTCTCATAAGATTAGCCTGAGGGGCGTTAAGTTCACCATGAATAATTCCGTCTTTTAGCAGATACATTACAAAACCCATTGTCAGACCTGCTGTCACAACGCCTATTACTTCGCCCATCTGCTGATATTTTGGAGTAGAACCGATTAGAAAACCTGTCTTTAAGTCTTGTGAAGTATCACCAGCAATAGCAGCAGCTATACAAACGAAAGCACCAACAGTCAGAACAGCAATTTTAGCGTTCGGCATAGCAGATAATCCGCTGACAACAAAAATAACACTTGTCAGCAGAAGAGTTGCGATAGTCATTCCTGAAATAGGATTAGAAGAAGAACCTAAGAGACCAACAATTCTAGAAGATACTGTTACAAAGAAGAAGCCGAATAAAACTACAAGAAAACCTGCTACAAGAGATAACCAGAGGCTGTCAACAAAAACAAGGGCTTTCATATATATGGCTGTGGCTATAACTAGAACTGCGGCTGCACCGAAAACAATCTTATTAGACAAATCGGTATCTGTTCTCTTAGAAGAACTTGCTTCTTTGTTTCCTAATGATTTAAGACTTGTCTTAAAAGTTGAAATCATCATCGGAATAGATTTAAGCAAAGAAAGAATACCGGCAAAAGCAACTCCGCCAGCTCCTATGTATTTAATATAATTGCCCCAAATGTCCCATGCTGACATTTGGCTAATCAGCATATCAGTAGCCGGGTAAATAGCAATTGTGCTATGTTCACCAACTAGTGCAATTAAAGGAATAAGAACCAGCCAGCCGAAAACAGCTCCGCCCAACATTATTGCGGATATCTGAGGTCCTATAATATAACCGACCCCAAGCAGTTCAGGGGTAATTTCTCCTGATATTTCAGCTTTTTTATAACCAGGAATAGCTGTTCCAATCTCTTTGTTCCATAATCCCCAAAGATTGCCATGCATTAAAGCCTGATACAAAGCACCAATTCCCATGCCCCAGAAAAGAGTTTTTGCTTTTGAAACATCACCCTGCCCTGAAACAAGCACTTCTGCACAAGCAGTTCCTTCTGGATAAGGCAATTTGCCGTGTTCTTTAGAAATAAAACTGCGCCTTAACGGAATCATAAAAATGACACCTATTAAACCGCCAATTACTGCCATTAGAGTAATTTCCAGCTTAGATATTTCTGCTCCCCATAAAAAGAAGGCTGGAATAGTGAAAATAACACCGGCTGCTACCGATTCACCAGCAGAGCCAATAGTTTGAACCAGATTTGTTTCTAGAATAGTTCCACCTTTAAAGAAAATCTTGAAAATAGCAACAGCCATAACCGCTGCAGGAATCGAAGCAGACACAGTTAAACCTACTTTCAAACCTAAATAAGCATTAGCTGCACCAAAGATAATTCCTATAACTATACCAATAATAATTGCTTTTATAGTAAATTCAGCTGGGCTTTCGCTAGCAGGAACTACGCTAGGATACTGGTCTCCATCTATTTCTTTATAGGCCAAGGGCGATAGTTTCTGATTATTACTCATAAAATTCTCTCCTATTATAAAAATAGTCTTCTCTTATTCAATTCCTGTTGATATAATCTAGAGCTATTATTCAAGCCATATACGGCGGTATTGCAAAGCACATTCTCCCATAGCTCCGACATTTAAACCATGTACATTGGGCTGATGTAAAATGTTCAAAGTATAAAAATACATAAATACCATAGGAGCGTCGTCAACAATCAGTTTTTCAGCTTTTTCATAAAGAGGAACGCGTACAACTAATTCCGTTTCATTTCTTGCTTCATTAAGAAGCTTATCTACTTCAGGATTGCTGTATCGACAATAATTGTAACCATTTTCAATGTTGGAAGAATGGAACATTGTAAAAAGAAGTCCATCTGGGTCAGGATAATCTATTGTCCAGCCAAGTCTGAAAAATGGCACTTCGCCTTTTTCAATGTTTTCCAAATGTTTTTCGAAATTAATAACACTAAGTCTGCATTCAACGCCTAAATCTCTAAGATTTGCAACAATAAAATCTGCAACTCTGCTCTGCAACTGGTCCTCATTAATTTCCAAGGTAATTACAGGAAATCCTTTACCATCTGGGTAGCCAGCTTCAGCCAATAGCTGTTTAGCCTTTGGCAAATCATAGAAATAACCTGATAACAGAGGGTCATGACCAGGAATCCCAGGTGTAAGAACACCATTAGCAGACTGAGCTCTTCCATTTAAAACCAGTTTTACAATAGATTCTCTGTCTACAGCAAAGTTCAAAGCCTGTCTGACTAGCTTGTTATCAAAAGGAGGCTTTGTAACGTTCATTCCCAAAAAATTTAAACCCCAAAGATTAGACTCTTTTATGTATTTGGAATAGGCAGGGTCATGTTTCATCTTCTGATAAACATTGTCAGGCAAATCAACATGTTGAAGCTTACCGGCTAAATATTGACTGAAACGGTCTTCTTCTTTTGGAATAATGACAAACTCCATTCCGTCAAGCCAGGGTCTACCTCGGAAATACTCTTTATTGGCTTCAAGAATATATCTATCGCTTGTCTTGCCTTTCCATTTGAAAGCACCTGTTCCAACAGGCATATTTTCAAGATTGTCAGCATCTTCGTGAGGAACTATAAAAGCATTGCTCACGCCTAAGGTCGATATAAACGGAGAGAACGGGTGTTCAAGTTCAAACTGAATAGTATCGCTGGCAATAACACGAATACCGGCAACGTCTTCGGCTTTTCCTTCAAAATAATCATTAGCTCCTTTAATAATCCTAAAAAAGCTGTTTTCATGATTTGATTTGGGAGTTAGTAAACGTTTGAATGAAAAAAGAACGTCTTCAGCAGTTAACAGTCTGCCTCCATTTTTAGTTGGAACAGAGTTGACGACACTATGAAAATGAACATCTTTTCTAAGTTTAAAAGTATAAACAAGCTTATTTTCACTGATCTGCCAACTTTCAGCCAAACAGGGAACCACGGTATCAGAAGCACTAAATTCTACCAGACCATCATAAAGCTGGCGGCATATTTCGTTTGAATTTGATTCTTTTACGGATGCCGGGTCTAAAAGAATATAAGGGTCAGGAAATGCTCGGCGATAAATTCCACCATACTTAGGACCGGTTTCTTTCTTTTCTATTTTGGGTTTTTCAGGCTCATCACAAGCCGTAAGTCCAAAAGTAAGCACCAAAACAAATAAGAAAACAAGCCTTCTAAGCATAAGTAAACCTCAAGTTTTGCAGATTTCTTATTTTATCACGATTATGTTTCACTAACAAGGATTTGTTATTTTTAGCCAAACTCTTGGGAAGTATCAAGAAAGGAGAAAAACAACCCTGTCGCCCCTCTTTCGAAAAGGCTGTCCGAAAACTAGGAAATATTAACTCATAAATCTTATATCTCAAGTTTTGGTCTTATATCTTATGTCTTAATAAAATATATTACTTGCAAAGTTTTTAATTACGTGTTAAACTCTTCGACTAACTTGCAAAGCTAATTGCAATGCAATTAATATCAAGTTATCGGTACGTCAAGGATTTGGCGATATTTTGCTATTAGGAGAAAAGCGAATGGGAAACGAAAATGAACGGATAGTTAGTACAATCCGCAAGTTTGTTGAAGATTCTTTCCCCTATGAAATCTATGACGTAACCCTCAAGAAGCTAGGAAAGAAAAAGGTATTAGAGGTCTTCATAGATAATCCTCAAGGAGTTACCGTTGATGACTGTGAAAAAGTTTCAAGGGGTTTGAGTGATTATCTCGACGAAGTAGACATCATACCAGATGCCTTTACCTTAGAGGTTTCCTCGCCGGGTATAGAAAGAATTCTAAAACGGCAGGTAGATTTCGAGCGACATGTTGGCAAACTGGTTAAATGGACACTTCAGTCAGAAGGCGCTGATGGTAAAGTTCGCAAAGAGGTTTTTGAAGCGAGATTACAGGAGTTTACTCCTGATAAAATAAAGGTTCAGTTCGATAAGGAACTCCGAGAGTTACCACTCAGTAGCGTGAAAGAAGCCCAAGCAGTTTTTGAGTTTCCGAAAGAATTGAGTGCGAATAAAAGGAGGAGGAAGTAAAAGTGGCTAATATAAATTTAATTGATGCATTAAAAGAATTGACAAGTGAAAAGAATATCCCTATGGATGTTCTTATTAAGGCTATAAAAGAAGCACTTGTTGTTGCATATAGAAAGATGTCTGATGCAGACGAAAATATCGAAGTCAGACTCAATGAAGCAACCGGTGAATTCAGAGTAATATCATTATTAACAGTAATAGATAGCGATACTCTGGACAATCCTGATGCTCAAATAACTCTTGAAGATGCAAAAGAATACGATCCAGAAGCTCAACCTGGTGATATAGTCGAAGAAGATGTTACTCCTTCTGATTTCGGACGTATTTCTGCCCAGACAGTTAAACAGGTTGTTAGCCAGAAGCTTGTTGAAGCTGAACGAGATTTAATATATGGCGAATTCAAGAATAGAATTGGTCAAATTCTTAATGGAAGAGTTCAGAGAGTTGAACGCAGACATGTTTACGTAGAATTTGATAAAGCTGAAGCAGTTATCCAACCCAAAGACCAGATACCTGGTGAAATGTTCAGGGTTGGTGACCGCATAAGAGCTTATATACTTGATGTAAAACCAACAAACAAAGGACCACAGATTATTCTTTCAAGAAGTGACCCAAAATTTGTTGAAATGCTTTTCAAACAGACTGTTCCAGAAATCTCTGATGGAATAGTTGAAATCAAGTCTTCATCTCGTGAACCAGGCTTAAGAGTAAAGATTTCCGTTTCTACCAACGACAACAAAGTAGACCCGGTTGGAGCCTGTGTTGGACTTAAGGGAAGCCGTATCCGCGGTGTTGTGGACGAACTCAACGGTGAAAAAATCGATATCGTAAGATACAGCGATAACCCTGTAGAATATGTAACCAATGCTTTAAGCCCTGCTAAAGTTGTTTCTGTTAAAGTTTCTGAAGATAAACGCAATGCCTTGGCAATAGTAACCAAAAACCAGCTTTCTCTGGCAATAGGTAAAGAAGGTCAGAATGTTAAGCTTGCTACCAAACTTACCGGCATCAAGATTGATATAAAGACTGAAGAAGACATTGAACGTATGAATGCTGAGAAATCTGAAAATGAATAATGCCGGAGGTCATGGATGGGTATAAGAATACACGAAGCTAGAAAAAAATTTAATCTGAGTTCAAAGCAAATGAACGATGTTTTGTCTAACATCGGATATACCGGCAGTACCAATGCCCTTGCAGGTTTATCTGACGATATAGTTGCTAAGATAGAAAAGCATCTTGCCGCAAAGACTGCTCCTGCCGAAAAGCCGGAAGTAAAGAAGCAGGAACAACCGAAGCAACAGCAACAGCAGCAACAACAAAAGCCTGTTCCTCAAAAGCAAGAAGAAAAGAAACAAACTGTTGTAAGTCAGAACAACCAAAATAATCAGAATAATCAGAACAATCAGAACCGCAACAAAAACAATAACTTCCAGCAGAATAACCAAAAGCAGAATTTCAAAAATAAAAACAATCAGAATAATCAGCAAAAAAACAACAATAACGAACCTCAGCTTTATCCTGGCGAATCAAGCCGTGATTCAGCTAGAAAATCTTTTGATAAAAGCAAAGATAAAAATAGAAGAGATCGTGGTTACGATGATTATGATGATTATGAATCAAACGGCAAATCAAATGAACGCCAGAATGATCAGCGTTTGAATGACAGACGTTTAGACAAGAAAAGATTAGGTCCTAAAATTCGTATTGAAGACGATGATGAAGATGAAATAGAAGTAAACAAGCAGATTACTATCATCAAGACTGCTCCTAAAAAAGAAAATCAGCTTTCTAATAAAAAGAAACATGATAAAAACAAGAATAAGCGTGCACATTTCTCAAAGAAAGTCCAGGCAGAAATGCGCGAACAGGAACGTCAAACCGAAGCACTATTAGATAGAAGCAAAAATCAACAGATTGAAAATGAAGATGATTCATTACCAAAGCTAATGGTTCCAAGAGATGTAACAGTTAGTCAACTTGCAAAATACTTAGAAATAGATGCTATTGCTATAATCAAGAAACTTTTTGAACTTGGTGTTGTAGCTAGTTTGAATCAGCGTCTTGAAGAAGATCATATTCAACTTATTGGGGCTGAATATGGCAAAGAAATAATCTTCTCTGAAACAGTTTTTGAAATTGAAGATACTCCGGATGATGCAAAAGATTTGCGTGTCAGACCGCCAGTAGTTACCGTTATGGGTCACGTTGACCACGGCAAGACTTCTTTGATCGACTACATACGTAAAGCACATGTAGCAGCAGGAGAAGCAGGTGGAATTACACAACATATCGGTGCTTATCAGGTTAAACTTCCCAATGGAACTATTACCTTCATAGATACACCAGGTCACGAAGCATTTACAGCTATGCGTGCCCAGGGTGCTCTTGTTACAGACATAGTAATACTTATTGTTGCAGCCGATGACGGCGTTCAGCCACAGACTATCGAAGCTATCCACCATGCTCAGGCAGCTGGTGTTCCGATAATAGTTGCAATTAACAAAATCGATAAACCAGAATCAAGTATTGATAGAGTTAAGCAGCAATTGATGCAACAGAATCTTGTTGCAGACGATTGGGGCGGACAAACTACAATGATTCCGATTTCTGCAAAAACAGGCCAAGGAGTTCAGGATTTGCTTGAAATGAGAATGGTCATGTTCAGCTTGGCAACGACATTATCTGCGGAACTTCTTACGGCCGTGTCAAAGCATTGATCAATGATGCCGGACAGCGCGTCAAAGATGCTGGTCCCGCTGCTCCAGTTATGGTTTTGGGCTTAAATGAAGTTCCAAAAGTCGGCGATAAAATGGCAGTTGTTGAAAGCGCTAAATTTGCCCGCTATGTCGGTGAATTGCGCATGAAACGCGAACGCGAAGAAAGACTTTCCCGCGAAAACCATATTAAGCTTGCTGATTTGTTTAAACGAGTTACTGAAGGCGCAGCAAAAGAACTTAACATCATCATCAAAGCAGACGTTCAGGGTTCTTGTGGTGCTTTAAAAGATGCTTTGGAACGCTTGAGCACAGATGAAGTTAAAGTAAACGTCATTCACACTGCTGTTGGCGGCATTACTGAAGCAGACGTAAATCTTGCTTCTGCCAGGTTTCCATGTAAGAACCATGACAGGCGTTGATGAAGCAGCCAAACAGGAAGGCGTTGACATTCAGATATTCAGAATTATTTATGACGCTATAGACGCTGTCAAATTAGCTCTTAAAGGTCTCTATGATCCAGAATATCAGGAAGAAAACATCGGTAAGGCCGAAGTCCGCAAAGTTTACAAAGTTTCTGGTGTTGGTACAATATGCGGTAGCTATGTAATCAGCGGTGTAGTAACACGTCAGTGCTTAGTTCGTGTTTTCAGAGACAATATTGAAATCTATGAAGGCAAGCTTGCATCGCTTAAGCGTTTTAAAGATGACGTCAAAGAAGTTAAAGAAGGCTACGAATGTGGTCTTTGTGTAGAAAACTACAATGACGTTAAAGAAAACGATGTTCTTGAATTCTATAGAATGAAAGAAATAGAAAGAGAAATCTGATATTCCTGACAACCTATGATGATAGTTGCTATAGGAACCTTTGAAATGTCTTTCCCTGAGGCCAATAGCCTCAAGGAAAAACGTCAGATTATGCGAAGTATTAAAGACCGTGTTCATGCAAAGTTTAATGCTTCTATTGCAGAAGTTGACAATAACGATGACTGGAATCGCGGCACCATAGGAGTTTCTGTAGTAGCTAATGATAAAGTTTATTTAGAAAAAGTAGCTGCAAAAATAGACGCTTTAATAGCAGATTACTCAGAGTCAGAAATAATAGACACATATTGGGATTACGTATGAACAGAAGACAGGAAAAAGTTTCATCAGTGCTTTTACATGAACTTTCTACAATTATTACTAGAAAAGTTCAAGACCCTAGAGTTCGAGGGGTACATATTGTTGACGTTGAAGTCAGTCATGATTTCAGTTTTGCCAAAGTCAGATATAGTTTCTTAGAAGAAGGCCAAAAACCTGAAGATGTTCAAAAAGGTTTAGATTCTGCTAAATCTCTTATTCGCAAAGAACTACGTAAAGTTCTCACAACAAGAGTAATCCCAGAAATAGCCTTCTTTTACGACTCTTCAATTAAACATGGAGACCATATTCTCCAACTTCTAAGATCACTTGAAAGTTCTGACAAATCTATGGCAGAAACTGAAGCTTCAAATCAACATAAGGACAGCACAAATGAAAGTAACCTGGCCTAGTTCTGAATATGACAAAGTAATAGACGAAATACTTGAAAAGCTAGATAAAGCTCAGAATATTTTTACTATAGCCCACCCCTATGCGGATGGAGATGCTATTGGTTCTGAATTAGCACTTTATCATTATTGCAAATCAGTTGGAAAAAACTGTGTGGTTCTTAATTTTGAACCTGTTCCTGAGCAGCTTTCATGGTTAGAAGGCTACGATATTTGTACAGATAAGCTGCCAGACGATGTAGATTTTGATCTGGCAATATTAATGGAAACCACAGAAGCTCGCAGAATGGGCGATAGAGTTAATCTTTTCAAAAGAGCAAAAAGCACCATTCACTTGGATCATCATATAAATGTCGGTGGTTTGGGTCAGATTAATTTAATGGATGAAAAGGCATCTTCTACCTGCGAAATCCTTTACAATATTCTAGAAAAGACTGGAGTTCCACTTTCTAAGGCCTGTCGAGAAGCTCTATACGTTGGTATAATGACCGATACAGGTAACTTCAGATATAACAACTCTACTTCCAGAGCTCACGAAGTTATCTCTAAGATTCTAGGCAATGATTTAATTGTTGATGATATTTATAAAATAGTTTACGAAAACACTGGTCTTAACCGCGTTGTAATTCATGGACTCACAATGGCTAGAACCAAACCCGATTATAACGGTAAAATAGTTTCAAGCTGGCTGAAACTTGAAGATTTTGAAAAATATGGCGCTTCAGAAGTGGATGCCGACGGAGCTATTCGTAATATAAGCTGTATAAACGGAATAGAAATTGCTGTTCTTTTTAAGGAAAACCCGGACAACCGTGTAAAAGTAAGTTTGCGTTCTTCCGGTAATATAGATGTGATGGCTATTGCAAATAAATTTCAAGGCGGCGGTCATATTTTAGCTGCTGGTGTCACACTTCCCGGCAATATGGAAGAAGTAAAAGACAAGATTATCGCAGCCTGTGTTGATGCGATAAAAGAATTTGAGGCAAAAAAATAAATGATTGACGGCTGTTTAGTTGTTTACAAGCCTAAAGGCATTACTTCACACGATGTAATTAATAAAATCAGACGTGTGTACAAACAAAAAAAATGCGGGCATGCCGGCACATTGGATCCGATGGCTCAAGGAGTTTTGTTAGTATTTTTCGGTAAAGCCCTTAAGCTAATTAATTTTATACCTCCTGTTCACCTTGATAAAACTTATTTAGCACGACTTTCTCTTGGGAAAACAACAGATAGTTACGATGCCACAGGAAATATTACTTCAGTTTTTGATGGCTCAACAAACTACAGCAGTGATATTTTAAATAAGGCCATAAACAAGTTTATTGGAAAATACGATCAAATACCTCCAGTTTATTCTGCCATTAAAGTTGAAGGGAAAAAAGCCTATGCTATGGCTAGAGCAGGTGAAAACATTAGTCTGGCAGGCAGACCAGTTGATGTTACCTCTATCAGAATAATAAAAGACTATTTTGAACAAGATATTCACAATTTGTTAATTCGTGTACACTGTTCTAGAGGAACCTACATTCGTTCCATTGCCCAGGATATAGGACAAGAATTAGGCTGTGGAGCCTACTTATCATACCTATTAAGAGAAAGAGTCGGCAAATGGGATTTTTCTCAGGCTTTTCCCTATTGGAAAATAGAAAAAGGAATTCCATTCGAAAATGATTCTGCTTTTACAAAATTTTCAGATGTTCTCTCCTTCCCCAAAATAACAGTAAAAGAAGAAACACTATTTAAAATTAATAATGGTCAGGGTATAACAAGAAAAGACATCTCGAAAGTAGAAACAACCAATGAAGAATCATCTGAATTGTTTCAGATACTTTCCCCTGATCAGGAACTAATAGCTATTTATTCTTCAAACAAACAAACCAAAGAAGAGAATAAAGAATTAAGACTATTCCCGATGAGAGTTTTTCATAAAGATGAAACCGATTAATATTCTATCTGATAATTTCAAATTTGATTCTACTGTTGTTGCATTAGGTTTTTTTGACGGTGTACATCTTGGTCATATGGAATTAATAGGCAAAATGCTTGCATATGCCAAAACCAGAAATTTGACATCCATTATTTTTACATTCGACAAATCTCCAAAGCAGGTATTAGAACAAGATTTCGATGGTTATTTAACTACTCCAAAAGAAAAATTCGACCTTTTATCAGAAATTGGTCCGGATAATATCTGCTATGTTCCTTTTACCAAAGACTTTGCCCGCCTTTCCAAAGAAGCATTTGTGAAAGAAATTTTGATAAATAAACTTAAAGCTCAATCAGTTTTTGTTGGCTTCAATTTTTGTTTTGGCGCAAATAAATCTGGAAATTCTGAAATATTAAAAAAAGAATTGAGTCAGTATAACAGAGAATGCCATATTATTGATCCTGTAAAGGATGAAAATAATGTTATCATTTCCAGTTCCGCAATTAGACAGATAGTCAGAAATGGCGACATTCCTCTCGCAAATAGTCTTTTAGGCAGAAAACTATCATTTTCCGGAAAGGTTGTACACGGTGACCACAGAGCTACAGGAATGGGTTTCCCCACCGCTAATCTTCTACTTGAAAACAGCCAGAAATGTTTGCCTCCAAATGGAGTCTATGCTTGTTATGTTGATACACCTGCGGGAACATATCCTTCGATTGTTAATATAGGTTATCGCCCCACTTTTGATAAAAATACCCATCTTTTAGAAGCTCATCTTTGCAATTTTGCTGGTGACCTTTACGGCAAAGAAATCAGAGTAAAATTTTTAAAATCTATGCGCCCTGAAATCAAGTTTCCAAGTATGGGGGCATTAATGGCTCAGATTGAAAAAGACCGCCAAACTATGATGGAAATTATATAGAGCCGAGAGCAACAGACATAGAACGGAGAGCGGACAGCAGACGCGAGACCTTCTATTCTCCGCACAAGGCTCGTTCCCTCAAGGACTATCCGAAGGTACAAATTCACAGAGACCGCGGAGGAGAATAAGGTCGAACAAGCGACTGTCCGCTTTTTTAAGAATTGAGAAACGAGAGCGGACAGCAGACACAAGACCTCCTATTCTCCGCACAAAGCTCGTTCCCTCAAGAACTATCCGAAGGTACAAATTCACAGAGACCGCGGAGGAAATAAGGTCGAACAAGCAACTGTCCACTTTTTAAGAATTGAGAAACGAGAGCGGACAATAGACGCGAGACCTCTCAATTTAAAGAGAGAGATAAGAGAAAAAAGAGAAAAGAGAATTGTTTTAGGTCACTATAACTCTTCAGACTCTTCTTTCTACTGTTAGACAAAGTTCTCAAAAATCCCTCTTTCACTTTGTGACATCCTCCTTTACGAGGCTGTCTAAAAACTAAAAATTTACTAATAAATCAGTGTATGGAGTAATGTCCTCGCCACCTTTCGTATTACTGCCAAGGATGGCGGTATGCAAGCGAGCGACAGGAGGTCAGCGAGTCGCAAAGGGGGATTAAGGGGGATTTTAAAACAATTAGAATAATCTAATTATGGAGTTAAAACCTAGTTTTTAGACAGCCTCTGAGAAAGGGACTAATACGATACTATTGCCAAGAAGAAAATTTGCTAATATTACGTCACCCCTCCGACTTGCTTCGCAAGCCACCTCCCCTCAAGTGGAGGCTTTAGAGAACATCAATCATAGCAATAGTAATGTATCACTTCCTTTGAGAAAGGGGATAATATTGTTCATTTCTAAAAAAATAAACTTTTTTCTTATTTTGAAGTATTATTCAAGTAAAATAAATTTGTTATATTTTCTCAAGGGGTACCTGGAATGAAAAAATATGTAAAAAGTATTTTATTCGTGTTTTTAATGCTAGCAGTTTTCTGCTTCCAGCCGAACAAAGCGATGGCTGTAGAAGAAGTAGAATTTGGCATTTATTATCAAACAATAGAAGATGTTGTTACTATAAATGAAGACGTCGATAAAGACGCTTCTCTTTGGGACAAAGCCAAACACTTAGGCAAATCAATCATTAACTGGGGAAAAAAGACCTGGGAACATGAAATAACAAGAAACTATACTCTTGGAGAAGGCGAATCTCTCTGGTATTCAAAAACAGATTCAAATATAGCTTATAAAGTAAAAAGAACAAAAGTAACAACAGAAGAAGAACTCATTAAAGCTATGGGTAAATCTTCTGAAGACGAACTCACTTATGGTCAAAAATGTCTTCTTGCATCTTTCAGAGCAGCAAAATCAGCATCAATGGAATCCAGAGCTGATGCAAGCTATCGTAAGAATATTAAGCTGATTTTGACAGACACTGGTGACTACCCAACAGGAAGAAATGATACTAATCCTGATGTTCGCACTGATTTTTGGCCCTGTTCTTCTGGTCCAACAATCTCTATGAGTGACGCTAAATATAAATATAGTGAAAAATCTACTCCAAGTGGCGAAGAAGATGCTTATACAACTACTTTCCACGAATATGCTCATTCAATGGACAGAACTTTTTCTCTCCAACTCCACCCCTATGGAGCAGACGGCAAACATTATACAACTGAAGTCACAACCCCAAGAATGGCATTTATAGAAGGTTGGGCTGAATATAACGAAATGCTCGAAAGTGAAGTTATGGCTAATGAGTATAAGAAAAACACATCCACGCTATGTTATGAATCTCAGAAAAAAGGTGAACCTGTTAAATATTCTGACTTAGCCCCTGCTTCTGCAACATTTAAACAACTCCTTAGTGCAGAAGCCTATAACTGCAATACTTTATACCGCTTATCTCAAGAATTAGACAACGGTCCTGAAAAAATAACAAAAGCTTTTAAAGATACCCGTTGGAATCTTTTCAGAGACTTGAATACTATTGTTAAGAAACTTGTAAAACAGAATCCTGAAGATACTGAAAAAATCTGCAAAATAGTAGACGAAATGTTCCTTGGCAAGATGAATGAAGAAGAATTCTATAAAATGGTTGGTAAAACAGATAAAACCAAAGCTTATTTTGAAAGCCGCGGTTCTAACAGTGAATCCAATGCATCTGAAGAAAATGAAAACCTTGAAATATCTTCTGATTCAACAGAAGTTGAAGTATCTAAGGATAAAATTACTGTTGAAAACAATAGTGGTAATCCTTTCGAAGAATAATCCTTAAAATAATATAATAATAAAACCTATAAAAATCCCTCAGTATTAGCTGAGGGATTTTTCATTCAAACAATACTATTCTAAAACTATCTTCTACATATCTTTCAAATCTGTAAGATTTGGACCGGCTGCCATATCGCAAACCAATGGAATATTTAAAGTTACGCAATTTTCCATAATACGTTTCAATTCTGGAGCTAGAACCGGCAATTCATTCTCAGGCATAGAGAAAATCAGTTCGTCATGAATTTGTACAACTAGTTTTGCTTTAAATCCTTTTTGTTTTATATAGTCGCAAGTATCTATCATGGCTTTTTTAACTAAGTCAGCAGCAGAACCTTGCAAACGTGTATTCTTAGCCATTCTTTCGGCGGCACTTCTAGCCTGGAATTTAGAAGAATTAATATCTTCAATTTTTCTTACGCGGCCAAGCAGAGTAACAACTTCTCCTGTTTCTTTTGCATTATTAACAACCCCTTCAAAAAATTCATTAACCTTTGGAAAACTTTCAAAGAATGAATTGATATATTCTTGAGACTGATTTCTCGGTACACCTAAATCCTGCGACAAACCGTGAGCAGAAATGCCGTAAATAATACCGAAATTAACAGTTTTCCCAACAGAACGTTCAGCAGAATTAACTTCTTCAACTGGTTTTCTGAATATTTTAGCAGCACTTATAGCATGAATGTCTATCCCATTCTTATAAGCTTCTACCAAAGCAGGATCTTGAGAGAAATGAGCAAGCATGCGAAGTTCTATCTGAGAATAGTCGATAGACAAGAAAACATCACCACTCCTTGGCGGAATGAAAGCCCTGCGAATCTTTTTCCCCCACTCTGTCTTTATTGGAATATTTTGCAAATTAGGATTAGAGCTGGAAAGACGACCAGTAGCAGTGACAGCCTGGTTAAAACTGGCGTGAATAAGACCTGTTTCCTTATCTACAAGAGAAAGCAGAGAATCGGCATAAGTAGATTTTATCTTTGCCATTTCTCTGTATTCTAGCAGCTCATTACAGATTGGGTGAGCAAAAGAAAGCATTTTAAGAACATCGCTGTCTGTAGAAAAACCTGTTTTTGTCTTTTTCGGAGAAATCAGATTTAGTTCATTAAACAGCACTTCACCAAGCTGTTTTGTGGAATTGATGTTGAATTCATGTCCGGCATAATCATAGATAGACTCTTCAAGCTGAGCAATTCTTCCTTCTACTTCATCGGACATTTTATGTAAATAGTCGCTATTTAAACCAATGCCTACACATTCCATATTCATGAGTATTCTAAGCAAAGGCATTTCTATATCTTCAAAAAGCTTAGTCAAGCGCCGCTGTTCTAATTCAGCTTTTAATTTAGGGTAAAGTTGCATAGTCAGCAAAACATCTTGGCAGCCATAGTCTTTGGCAACAGCAAGTTCAACACTAGCGAAATCTCCCGCACCAGCAACTTTATTGTATTCTGTGACTTCGAAATTCAAAAGACTCTGACCTAATGATTTTAAAGCATTAGAACGAGTCGGGTCTATAACATAAGCAGCTATCAGAGTATCAAAAATACAGTTTGAACTTAAAAATTCTGTATTTTCTTTGCTTTCACAAGAGATTTCAACTCCTTCATTTCGCAAAAATTCTAAATCAAATTTTAAATTATGACCAATTAACAGCTTGTCAGGTAATTCCTTATTTAAGAATTCAAAAAGCTGTTTAGGCTCCATCTGGTCAGCGGGCGTCAAACCTAAATAACTATGTCTTATGGGAACATATGCTGCTTTTTCTATCCCAGATGCAAAAGAAATACCTATTATTTTGTCTTTAAATGGACTTAAACCGTCTGTTTCGACATCTAAGCATACTTTATCGCTAATCTGTTCTTTCCAGAAAGCCTTTAATTCATCTAGATTATGTATTAAAATTCTTTCTCCAGGCAATTTGTTTGCTGTATCAAACAAACCTTTTTCTTCTTCAGAAACAGTCCCTTTTCGTGCTGTAGCAAAATCACGAGGAATATCTGTTGCAACAGGTTTATAGTCCGCCCCACCGCTAAATTCTTTATAGAGGCTGTAGAATTCATATTGTTGCAGAAACATCAAAAAGGCTTCCGAATTAAGATTGGCTTCATTCCAATTAAGTTCAGAATTAGAGTCAAATGTCTTTACATCAGTAACTATAGTTGCAAGAAAATGTGAAAGTTCAGCAGATTCTTTGCCGTCAAGAAGCTTTTGGCGCATTTTTTCATTTTCAACTTTATCTATATTTGAATAAAGATTATCAATGCTGCCAAACTGCTGAACAAGAGCCATTCCCTTCTTTTCACCAATACTTGGAACCCCAGGAATATTATCAGAAGTATCACCCCAGAGAGCTTTTAATTCAATTATCCCCTTTGGAGCAAAGCCGTATTCCTGATTGAAAATTTCAGGTGTCATTGGCTTCATTTCACTAACACCCTTATGACAGAGTGTTACTGTTATTTTGTCGTCTATAAGCTGAAGCAAATCTCTATCGCCTGTTATAACTTCAACATCATATGCTGTTTCCAATGCTTTCGCAGTAGAACCAATCAAATCATCAGCTTCAAAGTCCTCGTGAGTCATTATTTTGATTCCAAGAGCTTCAACAGCTTTATGAGCCAGAGGCAACTGCATTAAAAGTTCTTCTGGAACAGGCTTTCTCTGAGCTTTGTAGTCTGGATATTTCTTTTTTCTGAAAGTATTTCTGGAAGTATCAAAAGCTACCGCAACCAAATCTGGCTTTTTATCTTTTAAAATCTTGGTAAGCATTCTGACAAAGCCATAAACAGCACCTGTCTGCAAACCATCCCTGGTTTTTAAACGCTGATTGCCAAAAGCATAGAATGCTCTGAATACTATATTATTACCATCAATTAAAAGACAATGAGCCATTGAGAGTGCCTCCGGAATTATTTTCTGACAATGATTCTATAACAAAGGGGAAAAACAGGCAATAATTAATATAATTTGAGGTATAAAAATGTTATAATCATAATCTAGAATCGAGAGTCAAAAATCAACTATAACTCTTCTATTTATGGATAATTAATTATAAAAATGGATAATGATTTAAAAAAAGATTATAAAAACTCTCTAGAGTTTTGGAATTCGAGATTCGGAAAAGAATCCCAAGAATCCTTTTTAGAAAGCACAAAAAATTGGAAAGAACTTGCCCCATCGGGAAAATTTATTCCAGCTCTTTCTCTTCTCTCTAATTGCAAGAAAGTTCTTGATTATGGCTGTGGAAATGGCTGGGGTAGTATACTACTTGCAAAACTTGGGTGTAAAAGCATTACAGCAGTGGATTTGGTAAAAAATGCAATAGATTCCACTCTTTCCAAAATAACTTCAGATTGGCTTCAAAAAGAAGAAACAAATAAATATGATGGCTTTTTCTGTTCTAATGTAATAGACGTTGTTCCCGAAGAAATAGCCAATAGCATTTTAAAAGAAGTCGCAAGAATAGTAAAACCAGATTCAAATGTGATTATTAGTCTAAACTTCTTTTTAGATATACAAAAAGTATCTAATAGACAATTTGAATTGAAAAACAACAACTACATTTATCGGGAAGGAATCTTAAGAATGGTCTCTAGAAGTGACGATGAATGGAATTCTATATTCTCTGAGTATTTTAAAGTTGAAAAACTAGTTCACTTTTCCTGGCCTGGAGAAACTACTGATACTAGAAGATTGTTTTATTTAAAAACAAGAAAAAATAGTTAAAATTTGATTGAGAAAGAAAAAAATATGCTTGATATTCTATCCGCAATTCTAAAAAGCGTTGATTACACTATTCCTATATTTTGTATAAGAGCTATGGCTTTTATTATTGGTTTTTTCCTTGTTGCAACAATTATAGCCAACCTTTTTGTTCCTTTGTATAATTTATTTTTTGCAAAGAAATATGGTTATAAAATAAAATTCCTTATTAT
>ONIU01000244.1 GCA_900317935.1 uncultured bacterium | reverse complement strand
TATAGAATCTCAGATGATGGGCATTGCAGATATTTTTGATGCTCTGACAGCTCAGGATAGACCTTACAAGCCCGCATTACCTTTAAAAAAGGCATTAGACATACTTAGTAAAGAAGCGGAAAATAATGCCTTGAATAAAGAACTAGTCGATATCTTTGAGAAATACGAAGTTTATAAGTGCTTAGAAGAAAAAAACTAGTTTAGAATACTAGCTGATGAGAATCAGTGGAACAAGAACTTTGAAGTCTGCTCTTATCTCTCTTCTTTCAAAAAAATAATTTCTTTTGAAATAGTTTCCTCTAAGTACTTTAAAGATAGAGAGTTACTTTAGGTGTTTTTCTGCAGCGAAAAAATCTTTGCATATTTCCATAACGTTGCCTAGCATATCGTAAATACCCCAGGCATTCGGTTTCTTTTGTTCAACGTCCTGGGCTACACAAATTTTTAAATTACCGTTATTTTTATCACCATCGGTCTTTGGGTTTTCTATATACCAAGCTACTTCGTCAATATTATTAACAAAGCATTTTCCTGTTCCTGCTTTACAAGCATATTCCCACTGGGCTTCTGTAGGCAGGTCAAATTTATAACCTGGGGGTAACTGCCCTGCCAATTTTGTGTTAATCATCTCTAAGAAGCTTACTATTTCTGGTGGATATATATTTCTTATATTTATCATCGAAATATAAATATTCTCTATTCTTCCTTCCAGATGCTATAAGTTGATAATTTACGTATCCCATTGGCTTATTGGGACCTTTTAAATTATCTTTTCCTTGGTAAAGATATTCGTATTCATCTGTCCCCATAATATATTCATACTGACTTTGAGTAACTTCATATTTACCAATATAAAAAGGCTTTGAAATTGTAACCTTATGAGGCTTTTCGTTATAACTAATGCCATATTCTTTTTTATACAATTTAGACTATGATTCTTACAGAAACACAAAGGAAAAATATGAAAAATTTCTGAATGATTTAAGCAGAGGCGAAGCTACTGAACAGAATACCTTCGTTCAGAATTATGTCAAGAGGATGATTAAACAGCTTGCTACAGTTCCTGATAGCGATAAGGTATTGAAAAAAATGAAGTATCTCGACAAAAATATTGAAAAGTGTATATTTTATATATAAAATATATTGAAAAGTGTAAAATATTCTAGGTATATTTACATTGAAAAATGTAAGGAGCTATATATGCTTTTTCGTAAACTTCAGCAAAATATAGAAAAGTATCTTACATCAGACTGCAAAAGAATTCTTCTTGTTGATGGTGCTAGACAAGTTGGCAAAACATATTTGATTAGATATTTGGGAAATAAGCTATTTAAGAATTATATAGAAATAAATCTTGCTGAAGATGAAATGGGGAATCGCTATTTCAAAGATATAAAAAACGTAGATGATTTTTATCTTCAGTTGAGTATGATTGCTGGTGATAAGATGGGTAATAGCAAAGATACTCTTGTTTTTCTGGATGAAATTCAGACCTATCCCAGACTAATGGAACTTCTGAAATTCTTACAACGAGATAAACGCTTTAAGTATATTGCGAGTGGTTCTTTGCTTGGGGTTACATTGAAGACAACTAGTTCAATTCCGATTGGAAGTATCGAAACAATAAGAATGTATCCTCTGGATTTTGAAGAGTTTCTTATTGCCAATAATTTTGGCGAAATGGCTATTTCAAACTTAAGAAACAAGTTTGAAAAAGAGGAATCATTGCCAGAGAATATTCATAATAAGGTAATGGATTTGTTTAAGAAATATTTGCTAGTCGGTGGATTGCCTGATTCCATAAATATTTATATTAGTGAGAAAAACATTGCTGCGATTAGAAGGTATCAAAAAGAAATTCATTCCTATTATATTGCTGATGCAACAAAGTACGAAGAGCAAAGAAAATTAAAAGTTTCAAGAATTTATAATTTATTACCATCAAATATGGAAAATAAAAAGAAACGCGTAGTAATAAAAGATATAGAAAATAAAAAAGGGAGTCGTGTTTCCAATTATACTGATGAATTTGATTATTTGGTAAGCGCAGGCATAGCTTTGGATGTGAAAGCAATTTCAACACCTGTTTTTCCTCTTGTGGGAAATAGTGGAAAAAACTTGTTAAAGCTATATTTAAGCGATGTGGGAATTTTAACAGGGATACTCTACCAGAATAATATTAGAGCTATTCTGGATGATATAAAAAGCATAAATCTTGGTTCTGTATATGAGTCTGTTGTTGCTTCTGAATTAAAAGCCCACGGTTTTGAATTGTATTATTATGATAACAGAGATAAAGGTGAGGTTGATTTTCTGATAGATGATTATGACTCTTTATCTGTAATACCAATAGAAGTTAAGTCTGGTAAGGATTACCAGATTCACAGTGCTCTTAATAAATTTGTTACAACAGAAGCATATAACATAAAAAAAGCTTATGTTTTTTCGAATACACGTGAAATAAAACATAAAGGTAATATTACTTACTTACCCATTTATTATATTATGTTTTTACGACCCGGAACGGAATCTGTTTCATTTTAGCATGTTTATAATGATGTTCCCCCACTAATAGTAAAGTAACACTATCCTTAATAAAAATTATATTTAAAGTAGTCATTGTTTTTAGTTTTTAGAAGCTTTTGCTTCTCTTGTTTTTATTGTTGTAAGTCTACCCATTGTCATAAACGTATAGCTTTCAGGGCTAAGGCCCATACGCTATACTTTTTATGACAAGTGTGTAGACTTATAAAATGAATAAACAATTACACCTATCACACCACACACCAATAAAAACTAGAAACTTTAAATATGAAACTATGACGGTTCTTTGGTGAATAATTATTGTAATCGGTTTTTAGAAGCTTTTGCTTCTCTTGTTTTTATTGTTGTAAGTCTACCCATTGTCATAAACGTATAGCTTTCAGGGCTAAAGCCCATACGCTATACTTTTTATGACAAGTGTGTAGACTTATGAAAGAATAAACAATTACCCCTATCACACTCCACACCAATAAAAACTGGAAACTTTAAATATGAAACTATAACGGTTCTTTGGTGAGTAATTCTTGTAATCGGTTTTTAGAAGCTTACGCTTTTTGGGTTTTTGTTGTAGCAATTTATCGATTTATTTCAAACTTTTGATTGCTTGAGAACTAAACAATCCTCTCATCTCTTATCTCTCTTCTCTAAAAATCTGGATAGCCACGCCTCTTTCAGAGGCTTGCAATGACGGTTTTCAAAAAATATTAAAAAATTTAATATTTTTTGAAAAAATTGTTGACTTTAGAATTTTGTTTGTGATATATTAACTCTCCTCTCAAGGGGAGCTAAGATCTTTGAAAAACGAATCGCAAATCCGAAAAACCTTAAACT
>ONIU01000019.1 GCA_900317935.1 uncultured bacterium | reverse complement strand
ATATTCTAATCAAATAAAAGAAAATGCTTCAGCAATTGCAGAAATAGATGTTATTTCTTCTCTTGCTCAATTGGCTTCTGATACAGATTTTTGTCGACCAGTTTTAACAGATCAAAATGAAATCATTATAAAAGCTGGTCGTCACCCTGTTATTGAAAAGTTTTTAAGCAGTGGCGAATTCCATCCAAATGATTTGACCCTCAATGACAAGCGTATTCAAGCTATAATAACTGGTCCGAATATGGCAGGTAAATCCACTTACCTTCGCCAGACTGCTTTAATAGTATTAATGGCTCAGATAGGTTCCTATGTTCCTGCTGAAAGTGCTCAAATAGGGGTAGTTGATAGAATCTTCACAAGGGTAGGGGCTTCAGATAACCTTTTAAGAGGTCAGTCAACCTTTATGGTTGAAATGATGGAAACTTCTGCAATTCTTAAAAATGCGACCAAGAAAAGTTTGCTGATTGTAGACGAAATAGGCAGAGGCACCTCTACTTTTGATGGTCTTTCTCTTGCCTGGTCTATATTAGAATATATCAATATGAAAATTGGTGCTAGAACTCTCTTCGCAACGCATTATCATGAACTTACCGATTTAGATTCCATTCACGAAGGAATATTCAATCTAAATGTGGGTGTTAAGCATGATGAAAAGACCGGCAACATGGTCTTTCTGCATGAAATCAACGAAGGTCCAGCAAGTAAATCATATGGTATTGAAGTTGCCCGTCTGGCAGGGCTTCCTTCAGAAGTCTTAGACCGTGCAAAAGAAATTCTCTTTGAATTAGAAAAAACTGAAAATGATGAAGTAAACAGAGTTACAATGCCTGTTAAAAAAGCAGCAGATTCGAAGCAGGGCAAAAAAGAAGAAAAGCCGGTTCAGCTCAGTCTCTTTTTCCCAAATGATGAACTTTCTGATGCTGTTAAGAATATTGATTTATACAATATCACTCCGTTAGAAGCAATGAATATCTTAGCACATCTTAAAGACCTGGTTAGGAATTGATTACCTAGGGTTCTGCGGAAAGAGATACAGTTGCATAGCAACTTTTGGGACGGCTGATTTGAGCCTGTGGAAATAGTTATAAGAGTTAGAAGGGTTGGAAGGGTTGGAAGGGTTGGAAGGGTTGCTAGTTAACTGAAAACAGATAACTGATTTGAGAATTGAGAATTGAAAATTGAGGTGGTGGTAGGTGATACGAGGCTAAAGCCTCTGTGGGACAATTGCTACCGCAATCTGTGAGACGGCAGCTGACGCTGCCCGTGGTAATTGTTTGACAATTACCACAGTGAAACGTCCCACAACGAAGTGTCCCACAGCGAAGCGTTTCACCAAGCTGCAGACTGCAAGACCTCTTTCGTCAGCTTACGCTGACACATCCCCCAGCTAAACTGAGGGCAGATCTTTTATAAAGCGGTTCACTTGAAGATGGTCGAACAAGCAGGCTGTCCAATTCTAAAAATAATTTGGAGCTAAAAAATGGCAGATGATTTTTGGAAAGCGGTATACGAAAAACTTATTGATAATCGTGAACTGTTGAAGCTTATCTGTTTTGATACAGCTAACCAGGAAATTTTGTCATGGGTAAGGCCTAATACTACTTTAAGGTCTCGTTGTGCGCGTTTCATGCATAATGGTGTAATAGCTGACAAAAGTGGTCTTATAAAAGAAATACTAAATTATTCTGCCAATAATAAAGCTTTGAGAAGAATTATTCTTCTGACTTGGGTTGATAAAAATCCTGATTCCATGGCATTTTTTAAACTGCCAGGAAATTCTGAATCTGTAGAAAGATTAAGAAAAGGTGAATTTGGCAATATTGATAAAGTCAGAATTCTGTCTATGATAGAACCAAGAGAAGGTGCTGGTAGCCTTTATAAGGAAATAATAGAAGCAGCTGATAATGAAGCCAAAGCAAAAGAAGAATTGCGAAAAGCTGAAGAAATGGCGAATGCGGCTCTGTCTAGTGCAGAAGTTGAAGCAGCCCTTCACTCAAAAGATATGATTGCTGCCCCAGATACTAATAACTGGTCTTATGAAGGCAATTTTAATGAAGTAGTTTATGAAGAGCTTCAAAAGATTAAAGCTGCGTTAGAAATCTTAGAAGATGTCAATAAGCAGCTTAAAACAGAAAACAAAGAACTTAGAAATGAGCAATCTAAGCGTAAAACCGAGCTTAATAACTATTCAACAAAGCTTGAAAAAGAAGTAAAAGAATCTAAAAAGCTTTCTTCTGAACTTGCTAAAGAAAAAGACTTAAATTCCAGTTTAACTTCGCAGTTGGCTTTTGCAAAGGCTGAACTGGCTTCAAAACCTGCAAAAACTCTTTCGGATTCTGAAATAGGTGATTTAAGATTCAAACTTGATGAAGCTTTAAAAGAAAACAAAGAATTAAAGAAGGCTTTAAGCAATCGTGATGCTAGCTTAAACCGCATAAAGTCAGAAAATCTTGAATTGAATCTAAAAATGGAAAATGCCAACGACCAGAGCCAGACTATAAAGAATTTAAAACAGAGATTAGCAGAGTATTCTGCAAAGGAAAATTTACAAACAAAAACTGTTGTCGGGCAACTTGTTTCAAAGGCAAGATACAGCAATGACTTCGGTGAAAAATCAGGCAAAAAGTGCTGGTTGTTTGTTTCTATAACTGGTCAGATTTATTATTTGGATTTGGCAGATATTCCTGCAAATAAGGCAGTTCCAGAAGAATATATGCTTGCTTCTTTTGATGGTGAAAAGTTGATTTCCTTTACTAGTCTCGAAACAGATGAACGAAAAGAAGTGTTTGGTTTTATAGAATTAAAAGATGGCAGTGGTTTTTTGAATACCGATAATGAACAGATACCCATATTTTTGAATGTTACAGAAAAGTGGGCTGGCAGACCGGCTAGAGGCGTTTTCCTGCCAGAGTTAGAAGATAGAAATGCTGGAATATACAAAATAGATATTCTTCCTGATACAGCGAAATTAAATAAGAGTGACCAGAAATCTTCTAAGAAGCCTTCTGAAAAAACTGATAAAGCAGAAGACAACATTAAATTTGAAGGTCAGAAAGTTATTGTTTTTGGCGGGGACCGTGTTGGCTTAGAATATGAAAGGGCTCTTAACCGTGCCGGTCTAGAAGCTAAATGGTTCAGCGGTTTCAGTCTGTTAAGCGAAATAAGTCTTGGTTTTGGCAAGCCAGATTTGATGATTATCGTAACAAAGCAGGTTTCTCACGCTCTTTTGAGAGAACTCAACGCATATGCCGAAAAACATTCTATTCCAGTGGCTTATTCAACCCGCCGCGGTATTACCAGCGTTTTAGAGATAGTAAAGCAGACTTTTAAATAAGTAGCTTTCAAAACTCTCTCTTTAATTCTCTCCCTCAAGGAAGAGCTTTAGTAGGATAATTCTAACAATATAATATCTTATATCTCAAGTTATGGTCTTATATCTTATATCTTGTAACTTGTAACTTAAATCTTGCGTCTTGTATCTTGAATCTTACATCTTACTAATAAATTCTCTGAACGCTTTGCGTGCTGACTTAATTATTCTTTCTTTGCGGACTTCGCTTCTTTCATTTTCAATATTATCGAATATACCAAAATTGATATTCATTGGATGAAAGTCTTTGTGTCCTTCAAAAGTAATGTAATTGAGCAGACAGCCAATCATTGTCTGAGGCGGGAAAACCAAAGGTTCTTTTCCTTGAATGATCCTAGCAGCATTTACACCGGCTACTAAACCGCTCATTGCAGATTCTGTATAGCCTTCAACACCACTTAACTGACCAGCAAAGAAAATGTTGGGATCGTCTTTTAACTGCAGAGTTGGTTTTAATACTGCTGGAGCGTTAATATATGAGTTTCTGTGCATCTGACCTAGACGAACAAATTCTGCGTTTTCTAAGCCTGGAATCATACTGAATACACGCTTTTGTTCCCCATGTTTAAGATTAGTCTGGAAACCAACCATATTATAAAGGCTTCCAAGAAGGTCATCTTGACGAAGCTGAACTGCAGCCCAGGGTCTATGACCTGTGCGCGGGTCTGTTAAACCTACTGGTTTCAATGGGCCAAATCGTAAAGAGTTTTCTCCAGATTCTGCAATAATTTCAACTGGCTGACAGGCGCTGAAAAACTGCTTCTTGGCATTTTTTTCCATTTCAGAAAGGTCAATTCTTTCAGCTGCTAAAAGTTCTTTTACAAAGTTTTCGTATTCTTCTTTGTTCATTGGGCAGTTGATGTAGTCGCCTTTGCCACTTTCGCCGTATCTGTCAGATTTGAAAGCTATTTCCATATTTATGGAACTGGCTTTAACTATTGGGGCAACAGCATCATAAAACTCAAGCTGTTTGCTTCCTATGCGCTTTGCAATAGATTCAAGAAGAGCAGGGGAGGTGAGAGGACCTGTTGCAATTATGACGATTCCATCTTTTGGTATTTCAACACATTCTTCATTGCTGAATTCTACCAGATTATGAGTTTTTATATATCTGGTAATTTCTCTGGAAAATGCGTTTCTGTCTACTGCTAAGGCGTTCCCTGCTGGAACGCGGTATTTGTATGCGGTATCGATAAAATAACTATTTAGAAACCTTAGTTCTTCTTTTAAGAGTCCGGAAGCTCTGTCGGGCAGATTGCTTCCAACGGAATTACTGCAGACTAATTCTGCGAACTGATCTGTTGTGTGTGCCCCAGTGGTTTTGCTTGGGCGCATTTCTATTAATTTTACAGGAATTGATCGTCTTATAAGCTGAGCTGTTGCTTCAGTTCCTGCTAAGCCGGCACCTATAACAGTTACGGCAGGTTCTAATTCTTTCTTAGCCATTTTTTTCAACACCGTTATCTTCAGGGATGCGTTTATATTTGCAACCCTTAGCTGAACATTTTATATAATCTCCAAGTTTCTTGGTATTATACCATACTAATGGAGCATTGCATTCAGGGCATAACTCACCAGTAGGTTTGTTCCAAGTAGTAAGAGTACATTTGGGGTAATTACTACACCCATAGAATAATCTACCCCGTTTTGATTTCTTTTCAACTATTTTTCCACCACAAGATGGACATTTTACTCCAATGTCTTTGACAATTGGGTGGGTATTTTTACATTCAGGGTAATTACTGCAGGCAACAAACTTCCCAAATTTGCCGCTTCTAATCTGCATTTGAGCTCCACATTTTTCGCACTTTTCGTCGATTAGTTCAACTTCTGGTTCTTCTTCTGTAATATTTGCCAGACGTTCTGCAAGTTTTATCGGTGGCTGAGGTATTCCTTCAGCAAATAGAAGCATATCATCGGGAATATTTATTGTTGATTTGCATTCCGGATAAGATGAGCAAGCCAAAAATTTGCCTGTTCTGCCTATTCTGACCATCATCTTTTTGCCACAAACCGGGCATATAACATCAGATTCAATCTGAAGTTTTTCTACTTTTTCTTCGGCTTTTTTCAAATCTTCTGAGAATGGGGTATAAAAGTCGTTTAAAACTTTTACCCAGTCTGCAGAACCTTCTTCTATAAGGTCTAGATTGCTTTCCATAGAAGCTGTAAAGCCTGTGCTGATAAGGTTAGAAAAAGAAGTTTCAAGAATATGGCTTACTACAAAAGCTGCATCAGAGGGAACAAAATGCCCATCTACTTTTTTTACATATTTGCGCTGTTGAATTGTATCAACGATAGTAGCATATGTAGAAGGTCTGCCTATTCCTTCTTTTTCAAGGGTTTTAATTATAGAAGCTTCAGAATATCTCGGAGGTGCAGAAGTAAAATGCTGTTCCGGCAAAGGTGTTACTAAGCTTAAGCTTTCACCTTCTTTGATAGCTGGAAGTTTCTGTTTCCCTTCTTCGTTTGAATCTGGATTGTCCTCATTTTCTTCGTCTTTTGAGAAAGAATAGAGAGAAGTAAAACCATCAAATTTCATGGTTGTGCCAGAAGCCTGGAATGTATTGCCAGCGGCTTCAACTTCTACTGTTACAACATCAAAAATAGCGTCAGCCATTTGAGAAGCTGTATATCTCTTCCATATTAGAGAATACAATTTAAGCTGTTCTGGTTTCAAATAACGAGCTATTTTTTCTGGTGTTCGGAAAACAGAAGTCGGTCTTATTGCTTCATGTGCGTCTTGGGCGCCTTTTTTCAGTTTATAGTAACGATTCTGATCGAGTCTGTATTCTTTAGCGTAATTCTTTTCAATAAAGGAATTCAGTTCTCTTAGGCCTTCTGGAGATATTCTTACAGAGTCAGTTCTCATGTAGGTTATAAGACCAACCTGACCTTCTTCACCCAATTCAACGCCTTCGTATAGCTTTTGAGCTATAGACATTGTTCGTTTTGGAGCAAAGCCGAATTTTTGAGCTGCTTCAGCTTGTAATGTGCTTGTAATAAACGGGGGAGGAGGAGCCTGTTTCTTTTCTCTTTTGGTGACAGAGGAAGCTTTAAGATTAGAGCTTTTCAAAGATTCAGCAATTTTATTTGCTTCTTCCTGGTTATGGACCTCTGCTTTTTTGCCGGAAATCTTTACCAGTCTTACTCTGAATTTCTTTTGGTTAGAGTTCTTTAATTCAGCGTCTATAGTCCAGTATTCTTCTGGAACAAAGGCAAGAATTTCCTTTTCTCTTTGACAGATTAAAGCTACAGCTACAGATTGAACGCGGCCTGCTGAAAGGCCTAGACAAACTTTCTGCCAAAGTAATGGTGAAAGTTTATAACCAACAAGTCTGTCTAATATTCTTCTGGACTGCTGTGCATTGACTAAATCGCAATCTATGCATCTTGGTGACTCAAGAGATTTTAAAACGTCTTCTTTGGTAATAGAGTTGAATGTTATTCTGCACTTAGACAATGGGTCAATGTTGAGAACATTTGCTAAATGCCAGCTTATTGCTTCACCTTCACGGTCAGGGTCGGGAGCCAGGTAGACTTTATCTACTGTTTTAGCTATTCTTTGAAGATTTAAAATAACGTCTTTTCTGTCTTCTACAACATGAAAATCAGGAACAAATCCGTTGTCTGTGCTTACTCCAAATCTTGATGGGGGCAAGTCTATGACATGGCCTTTACTGGCTTCAACAATGAATTCTTTTCCTAGAAATTTGGAAAGAGTTTTTATTTTCCCTGGTGATTCAACTATTATAAGATTCTTAGACATTATTTTTCCCTTGAGAACCGAATGTTTTAATGTATAGTCGGATAGAAAGCAGTATTGAGAGAATCCTCTTCTTCAATATTGGTTTCACTGATTGGCTTGTTCATTAATAGAATGATTTCAAGCCTTGTTTTGTTAACTCCGCGTAAATCCATCTTTTGTAGATACAAAAGAGTTTTTTCAAACTGCAGCGGGGTTATTAAACCGTCTTCTAGAGATTTAAGCAAATACCGCTGAGCATCAGGAGTTAATCTCATTGCTTCTAATGCGTGAAGTTGTCTTACTCCAGAGTATTCACCATTCTGGTTCTTTTCTCTGGATTTAACTCTGACAATTGGATCAACTTTAGAAGTGATCATTGCCACAAGACCCATTGCTGTGTCAATATCGCTGAGGGAAAACCCTTTAGCAAGAAGTTGACTAACCATTGGGTCGCTGCCGTTTTCGTCTCGACCGCTTGTTTCAATACGCTTAATAACGATATTCATGATTTCCATGATATTCGTTAAAGGGCTTTTAATATTGTTCATAGCCTACCTTATTTTTATTTCTCTTCTAGTCTGGTATCTTCCACCAGATAATCTTACTATATAATTTCTCATTTCAAGCTGTAAAAGTAAAGAAAACAATTTATCATTATTCCAGCCTTCGCTTAAAAGACTGTCTACATCAGCTTCTTCAGCTAATCTTATTAATAATTTTCTTTCTTCAGCATTTAGATTATTGTCATTTTCCTCTTCCTCTTTTTTCAAATTTTCATAGTTTTTTAGGTTTTCTTCAGGTAACAAATTTTGATAATAGTCAATAATTTCTTCAGGAGAAGTTACTAAATTTGCTCCTTCTTTTATTAAATCCATAGTTCCTTGGGAAGGACTTTTCCCAGAACCCCCTGGAACTGCGAATATTTCCCGATTCTGCTCGCCTGCTAATCTGGCGGTAATTAATGAGCCGCTTCGAGCACTTGCTTCAATAACAAGAGTCGCTATACACATGCCTGATATAATTCTGTTTCTTATAGGAAAATACCAAGGAAGTGGTGCAACACCCGGTGCATATTCAGAAACTACGGCACCTGTTTTTAATATTTTCTCTCTTGTTTTAGCATTTGAACGAGGGTATGTAATATCGACACCGTTAGCTAATACAGCTATAGTTTTTCCTCCAGCTTCTAAAGCGCCACGGTGGGCATAAGTGTCTATTCCTAAAGCTAAGCCGCTTATAATAGTAAAGCCAGCTTTTGCTAATTTGTAAGCAAAATCATGAGCTACTTCATAGCCCATTTGTGAGGCGTTTCTTGCACCAACAACAGCTATAGCAGGACTGCATGCTCCTAATTCCTGGCCTTTAGCATATAGAAGTAACGGTGAATCAGGAATTTCACGCAATATTGCCGGATATTCGCTATCTGTAAAAGTGATTAGTCTTATGTTTTTGTTTTCTAGCTCTTCTAAGGAACAAATCGGTTTTGATTTTGGAGCTTCAGCAACAAATTTTTTAGTGCGGCGCGAATCCCAGCCCTGTATTGTCATTAAATCTGCAGATGTAGCCTTTAATGCTAGTGCCGGGTTTTGATATTTCTTTATCAACCCAGCCATTAGAGTAGCACCTACCCAGTTGCTCATTGAAGCCAGCCTAAGCCAGTTCAATCTGTTATCAGGCATAGAACATAGACTCCTTGGGCATTCTTATCTGTTTGATTGCTTTTTTGCACCAGGTAACCTGAGTTTCATCTTTTGATTCAGCAGCTACTATAGTTAATCTTGGAAGTGCTTCAATTCCAGCGGTGATAAGAGATTCATAGGCCATGTTCTTGATTGCCATCTGTTCATTTTTAAACATTTCTATGAAAAGATCCGGATTATTTATTGCCATATCTCCAAGTATTCTATGAATTGCTCTTGTTTCTTGGCCTTCTTTTTGTTTAGCTGAATAAATCATTAGTGCAAGAGCATCTTCTTCTGCTCCGAGATTACCAATAGATTTAATGGCGGCCAGTCTGACTCTTGCTTCAGAATCACCTAAGGCATGCTGTAAAATAGCTCTTGCCTTTGAACATGGGAAACCACTTAAAGATTCTGCAGCTACAGCTCTGACAGAGGTATCCGGGTCTTCTAAAAGCATTATAATATGGTCTAGGCCTCTTTCATCATGCATTTCTCCAAAGGCTAATGCAGAATTTTTCCTTAATTCAGGATCATCGCTTTCTATACATTCGATAAGGTCTTTGAATACTTTTTCGCCCATTTTCTTGAAGGACTGAACCACATTGCGGTGAACTTCTGTATTTCTGTCGGAAAAGCATCTTATTAGAGGAACTATAGATCTTTCGTCTCCAGAACGACCTAAGGAAATAGCAGAATAAACTCTAACCCATTCACTGTCGTCTCTTAACGATACAATAAGTGCATCTAAGAGTTCTGGTTCATTTTCTATAAGGCCAGCTGCCTGACAGGCAAATAATCTTAATTCAGCATCACCTCTGCGCATAGCTTCAACAATTTTACTGACATATTTGTGCCCAACTTCTTTTATTACATAAGTGACCCAATATTTAATGTCTTCGTTATCGCTGGAAAGGAAGCGCATAACTTCCTCGATTGGAAGATTATCTAATTTGCAGAGACTTTCTGCGGCGGCTTTTCTTACACTCCATATTTCATCAGCTAATGCTAGAATAAGACTTTTAGCTACGGATGAGTCGAAAGAACTTCCTAAGGCTTTTGCTGCAAAATAGCGAATTTCTTTGTTGCTGTCTCTAAGTGCATTAACTAGGAAAGGAACACCGGGTTCGCCTATTGATTCAAGTATTCTTGTAACCCAGTATCTAACGTCATCATTTGGACTCTTAAGAGCTTCTGCAATCTTGTCTACACCTCTTTCACCTATTTCTGTAAGGGCATAGGCACAACTTCTTCTGACATTCCAGTCTTCGTCAGATAAACCGCCGACTAATACTGGAACAGCTCTAGGATTCCCTATTTCTCCGAGAGTTGATGCTGAAAATGCTTTTATATCGGGATTATTCATTTTAAAAAGTCTCATTAAAGGTTCAACAATTCTTGCGCCTATTTTAACCAAAGACTTTCTAATAAGATATCTGTGGTTGTCATCCATATTGATGACTTCATCGAATAATCTCTGTAAACTTTCATTGCCAGCTTTTACAAGAGCTCTAAGACAACCGTCTCTAATTTCTTCATTGGGCCCTCGTAAATATTCAAACATCATGTCTATGGCATTATCACCAATTTCAGCTAATGCCATTGTCGCACTTTTTCTAATGGTCCAATCTGTATCAGCAAGAGATTCTATTAAAACTCTGATAACTCTTTTGTCACCGGATTCGCCCAAAGCCGCGGCTATGACGTATCTAAGCTGTTTATCGCCTGAACGCAGAGCTTCTAATAAGAATTTCTGAGCTTTGGGGCCAAGTTTGCCAAGAGTTTTAATGGTCCAAAAACGTATATCTTCGTCGTTGGTTATTTTTAAAACTTGCTGAAGAGGCGCAATAACAGGTTCCCCATATTTTACCAAAGCATCTGAGGCTGATTTTCTAACTCTCCATTTGGGGTCGCCTAATGCTCTAAGCAAGGGGGTAACTCCCTGTGGAACCCTCGAGTTCCCTATGGCAGCACAAGCGAAAAATCTGATATCAGAATTTGGATTTTTTGTTGCTCTTAAAATTGCTGGAAAGCCTTTTGCGCCGAAATCGCCTAATATCTGAATAGACCAGTGCTGAACATCTGTATTATATGAATTTAAGGCTGCAGATAAGGCTGGTATTACTTGTTCTCCAAGTTTTCGAATAATATCAGCAGCATTTTTCCTTACAGGCCAGTATTCATCTGATAGACAGGAAATAAGAAATTGCAAATTATCTATGTCATTATAGGCTGCAATTTTAGTCAGTAAATCTAACTTTTTTTCTTTGGTAGAGGATGGAAATATATTTATATAATGCTGGCAGGTACTATCCATTGGCTTTCCTTAATTAATTAGTTTCTATTATTGGTCAGAATTTACAATCGCTTCAGAAGAAGAAGCGTTTTGAGGAACTGTTAACGGGAGTATAGGCTCAGATTGTTCTATATTAACAGATTCCGAACCTGTTTGAGGATAGACAGAATTTGGATTAATACTGTCTGAGGCTGTAGAAAGTTGCCTATTTGAACTTTCAATATCGGGTTTGTTGGAACTAGAATCTGATTCTTGAGTATTGCTTATGATTTCTTCATGAATTACTGCTTCTTTTTCTTCAACTTTTTCCATGAGTCTGATAGTTACAGGAAAAGAAGCTGGAGTTATGGATTTTATTTTTATTCTTTCTGATATTCCATAGGGCGGTTCAACTGTTACAAAATGGGTTCCGGAAGCAAGCCCTTTTAATGGAATAATATTATGCATTTCAGAAGCTTTTGTAGCATTAAGATCGTCTATAAGTCCTTCTAATTCAATAGAGTATGTTGATATATCTGTTTCTATAATCTGGTCTTCGTTATGAGTAAATTCAATTGGAAGATTTGAAATTGTTTTGTTGACTAAAACATCTGTGTATTTTATAGAAAGGGATACATTACTTATTCCAACTAATTTTATTCCTTTAGGACAGATTACATTCAACGGTAAAGTAGACGTTTTTTGTATTTGAGCTAAGTCTACCTGTTCAACAACCAACTCTTCCAAGCGATTTAACAGTTTGGCAGAGCCGCTGATAGTGACTTTTTCTGGGGTAATAATACAACTGTCTAATTTTCTTCCTTCCGGTGGTTTGTTAATAAGATTTGGCCTAACGGTTACCTGTTTTTCCGGATAACCTTCTCTAACGGCTAAGTCCAATTTAACATTATTGTTTTCGATTGTAATAAGTTTGCTTTTCGGATCGCTTTCGATGGACCCGTTGGTATAAACAATTTGAGCCTGTCTAAATTCGCTGATAGAACGTTTGACATCATCCAGATATAAATCTATTCGGCATTCTGAAATAGTGTCAATTAATTCTGATGGAGCGGTTACAGATAATTCTGAAGGGAAAACAGAAGGCTCATTGATTAAGTAACCTTCAGGAACATTTCCTTTCTTGTTAATGTTAATCTTTATGTTTTTAGTAGTCATTTTAATTGCATTGATTACTAGTTGTGCCGGTTCTTTTGAAACAAGCTGAATATTGGAATTTGATGGGAAGATAACATTAACAGGGAGAGTCAGTTTCCCTCCGTGACAATTAATTAAGTCTACGCTGGCAAAAGTATTGTCTTCTACTTTGGTCTGGATAAAGACTCCTCTAGGGCCTTTAACACGAACTTTAACCTCAGGCGATTCAGGAATGACTTTATAGTTTTTAGAATCGTCTTTATTAAGATAGGATATTTTTACTTTATATTCACGAGTAATGGGTGTAGTCGAAATTATATTCACATAAAACCAGGATAAAATGCCTAATAAGAATGCAAGAGGTTTTAGCCAGAAACGTTCTTTCATTTCTTGTAAAACCTCCATCGACCTGAATTATTTTCATTAACTCTTTTTAGAGCAGTGATAATTAGTCTTTTAACTTCTTCAATTGTAATATCTCTTATTAGTTCACCGCTTTTTGCTCTGGAAATAGTGCCTGTTTCTTCACTAACAATGAGAATCAAAGCATCAGTAAGTTCAGAAGTGCTTATGGCAGCTCGATGTCGGCTTCCTAATTCTCTTGCGACTTCTTTATGATTGGTTACTGTTGGTAGGAAACAACCGGCTGCTTCTATTCTATTGTTCTTTATAATGGCTGCTCCATCGTGAAGAGGAGAAAAAGGCCAGAATATTGAACCTAAAAGTTCTGAAGATATAGCGGCTCTAAGTGGAACTCCATTATCAATATACTCTTTTAAACCAATTTGCTGTTCTATTATAACTAAGGCGCCAACATGTTTTTCAGAACAAGTATTAATAGCTTTTGAAATGTCTGAAGCCATTTCTTCTATGCTTTTATCGTCTATAGCTTCTTCAGAAAGGAACTGGCCTTTACCTATGTCTTCAAACGCACGACGTAGTTCAGGCTGGAAAATAATAACAATAGCAACGACACCTGATGGCAAAAGCTTTTCTAATACCCATGTAGCAGTATTTAGATTAAGATTTTGCGATAACGCAAAGAGAACAACTATAATACAAATGCCTTTAAGTAGATTAAAAGCTCTTGAACCTTCTATAAATCGAAGTCCAAGATAAATTGCGTAGCTAACAAGAATAATATCGACAATATCTTTATAGCCGATATCTCTAACAACGGCCATTAAAAAGCTAAGCAATGAGTTCAAGACATTTCTCCAAAGCTACTGATGATTTTTTTAAGTAATTTGTGTGTTTTGCTGTCTGCATTACACAGAGGCGGTCTGGTATATTCTGAAATAAGCCCTATTTCACTTAATGCAGCTTTTGCAGGTAATGGATTTGTTTCAACAAACATTGCTTTATGCAAAGGCAATAGTTTATAGTGAATACTTTTGGCTTTTTCCCAATCATTTCTTTTGCAGGCATCATTAAAATGTTTCATTAAGTCAGGGGCAACGTTAGCTGTTACTGAAATAGTTCCAGTTGCTCCGCATATCATAATGGGCAGATTTAATGCATCTTCTCCTGAGAATACGGAAAAATCTTCAGGGACAAGTGAAATAATCTGCTGAACTTGATCTAGATTGCCTGAAGCTTCTTTTATACCGCAGATATTCTTTACTTGAGCAAGCTCTGCAACCGTTTCAGGAAGTAAATTACATCCTGTTCTAGAAGGAACATTATAAAGGACAACTGGAAGTTCTGTCACTTCAGCAATTGATTTAAAATGTGTTATTAAGCCATTCTGAGGGGGCTTATTGTAATACGGAGTTACAGACAATATAGCATCTGCGCCCATAGAAGCAGCTTCGGAAGCTTGAATACATGCTTGAGTAGTGTCATTGCTTCCTGCTCCAAACATTAAATTAATGAGTCCATTTGTTTTTTTACGGGCTATTTTCATTAATTCCCGTTTTTCTTCTAATTCAAGAGTTGCTCCTTCTCCAGTGGTTCCGCAAACAACTATTCCGTCTGTTCCCACTGCTAAATGTAAATCTAAAAGCCTATTCCAGGCATCAAAATCAACTCTTAAGTTTTTATTAAAAGGGGTAATTATTGCAACCCATGAACCCCTTAGAAAGCCAATACCCATCGAATTCTCCGTTATAAAAGTCTAACAAAAATAATATATCACCACACTATAGAAATGTCATTATTTTTTTAGGCAAACTTAAGCTTTTATTGACAATTTGTTGAATATTTCTATAATAAACTCACATTAATTTTGTAGATTTTTATGTAGAGTTACATATGAAAAATATAATTACTTCTAATGAACGAAGAAAAATAGTAGAAGAAAGGCTTCCATATTTTTATAAACTAATGGAAAGCTGTCGTCTTTGTCCTAGAAAATGTGGGGTTAACCGCTTAAAAGGTGAAAAAGGCTTTTGCCGCACTGCAGATAAAATTAAAATTGCTTCCTGGGCTCAGCATCATGGTGAAGAACCGCCAATTACAGGCATTAATGGCTCTGGAGCTATATTCCCATCCTGTTGCACATTAGCCTGTAAATTTTGTCAGAATTTTCCATTCAGTCAGCTTGATAACGGAGTTTTTATGACTCCTCAAGAATTAGCTGAAAAATATGATTATATTGCTAAAAAGGGTGTTCACAATATTAATTTTGTTACTCCAACCCATGTCTTGCCAATGTTGCTTGAAGCCTGGCTTAATGCAAAGCCAGAAACTCAGAAACTGCCTTTGGTATATAATTGCTCTGGTTATGAAACAGATGAGGTTTTAGACCTACTAGATGGAATAATTGATGTCTATCTGCCTGATATAAAGTATTCTAACAATAAACCTGCTGCGCAACTTTCTTCCTGTGGTAATTATGTTGAAGAAAATAGAAGAACTTTAAAGAAAATGTTTCAGCAGGTCGGTTTATTAGAAGTTAATCCCGATACAGAATTGGCTGTTAAGGGAATGATAGTTCGTCACCTTATATTGCCTAATGATCTGGCAGGTAGTAAAGACTCTTTAAAGTGGCTGCGTTCAGAACTTGGACCAGATATAAATGTAAGCATAATGTGTCAGTATTTCCCAGCTTATAAGGTTCATGGCGACCCAGTTTTAGGTAGAGAAATAACCGCTGATGAATATATGCCTGTTCTTGATTTGGTTGATGAACTTGGTTTTAACAATGTTTTAGCTCAAGACCCAACTGACCGCGGTGGAGCCTGATTAGCCAAGCAGGCTGTCCAATTCTAATAAATAGAATAATAGAACCCATAAAAATGAGAATTGAGAGATGAGAATTGAGAATAAAAAAAACTGAAAAACTTTTTACAAAAAAAATCTTGCGAGTTAAAGAAACTATGTTTATAATATTTTTACTTTCCGATGTTGGAGGAATTTTGAATGTCAGGTCATAATAAGTGGGCCAAAGTAAAACACGTTAAAGCCAAAGTAGACGCAATCAGAGGTCGTGCGTTTACAAAAGTTATCAAAGAAATCACAATTGCAGCTAAATTAGGCGGTGGCGATCCAGATTCAAATCCACGCTTAAGAACAGCTCTAGTAGCAGCCAAAGACTGCAATATGCCTAAAGACAATATTGACCGTGCCATCAAAAAAGGTACCGGTGAACTTGAAGGCGTAAACTATGAAGAAGTTATGTATGAAGGCTATGGTGCAAACGGCGTTGCTGTTATGGCCAAATGTCTTACTGATAACACTAACCGCACTGTTGCTGAAGTAAACAAGATTTTCAGTAAAGCTGGCGGAAACATGGGTGTTCCAGGCTGTGTTTCTTATTTGTTTGAAACAAAAGGTTATTTCTTTGTTCCAAAAGAAGAAAACCCAAATCAGACTGAAGACAGTATGATGGAACTTGTTCTTGAAGTCGGTGCAGATGACTTTAAGGAACAGGATGACGGTTTTGAAGTTTTCTGTGCTCCTGGTGATTTCTATACAGTAAGTCAGGCTTTAGAAGAAAAGGGTGTTAAGACTCAGGATTCTAAGATTATGTCTGTTGCAAAAACTACTGTTGCTGTCACTGGCGACGCTGCTGCTAAGGTTTTGAAGCTTGTCGATGCTTTAGAAGATCACGATGATGTTCAAGACGTTTACCATAATGCTGAAATATCTGATGAAGATATGGAAAAAGCAATGGAAGCAGAATAAACTTTTGGTTTTATCTTGTTGATGAAAAAAACGGTTCTTTGTTAAGAACCGTTTTTTTTATTGTCTTAAACTTTTATATGGTAGCGTCTTCCAGACGCCTTAGTTATTGTCATCTAATCCGTGGGTATCGTAGATACCCACGGTTATTAATGTAGTGCCCTCCGGGCACTTTTACTTAGAAAGTATATTTCTAGGAAATAACCTTAATAACTAAGTATCAAAGTATCATTCTAGAGAGAAAGTTAATTTGGAGTAATTATGATAGATTTTGTTACAGGTAAACTATTTACAAAAGAGCCTCTTAGAGCTGTTGTAAACAATCATGGTATTGGAATCGAGCTTTTGATTCCTCTTTCAACAAGTAAAAATCTTCCTAATAAAGGGGAAGAAGTTACTTTATTAACTTATTTGCATTGGCGCCAGGAAGATAGTCCTTTGTTATTCGGATTTTATACTGAAGATGAAAGAGATATATTTAAAATACTTGTTGGAGTAAATAAAGTTGGGCCTAAGATGGCTGTTAATATAATGTCATCTGTTGAACCAGAAGCTTTTGCAACAATGATATTGTCAGAAGATGTGGCTAAGCTTACTTCTCTAAAGGGGGTTGGTCCTAAACTTGCTCAACGTCTTGTTGTAGAATTGAAGGAAAAAATAGCTAAACTAGGTATTGGAGCTGTTAATGCTGTTGAAACTATAGAAGAAAGTCAGGGAATTCCTTTTGAATCAGATGTCAGAGAAGGCTTGGAATACTTAGGCTATTCTCCTAAGGAAATTGCATTGGGCATAAAGAGAGTTTCTAATAATATTCCTGCAAATGCAACTGCTCAGGATGTTATTAGTATGATTTTGCAGAGTTTGAATTAAACGACAAAGCAACTAAATATAGAAAAGTAATGTAATAGAAATAAAAAAAAGCCCAGGCAAAATGCCTGGGCTTTTGGTATCGGTTTCTTAAGATTTAGTCTAAGAAATTGTTAAGATTTGTTCTTATTATCTGGATTCTACTTGGATGAGTTGCACCTTTTTCTAGAATCACTAAGCCACCATAGATTTTATCACCGATTTGTTTAGTATAATAGAACAATGCTCTAGGTTCTAATACTTTACCAGCACGTTTTTTCAGATTTGTTCTATCGCCAGCGGCAGCAAAAGAACCAAATGAAGTCATTAAAGTAGCTTTTGCATTATCAACCTGGTAAACATTTATTGCTTTTTCACCTTCACTACTAAGAGAAACCAGGTATTTATTGGTTGTAGAGATTATATCTATTGGTTTTGTTACATCAACCAATTTGTTAGAATCAGCCATATCTTCACCAACTCTAATAATTCTATTGTTATTAGTGTCTGTTAAGTATAATTGCTGATCTAACCCACTGATATTGCTTATGCAACGAAGCTTAGAATCGTCTGTTAGGGCTAAATCTTTACCATCCAATTGATAAACGGCAGAGTAATTAGGTGTAATTGACATAGTTGAATTTGAATAAACACCAATTGAATATTTCCCGTTTTGCGGCCAATCTTTTAAGATGTAAGCACCTGCGGTGTCGTCTTGGCTGTCAGAATAGGTTAATGATATAAATTTATTGGCAAAATTAGCTGGATTTGCACCTGCAGGATAACCGTGTCTGAAGAAAGTGCTTAGAACATGGCCACCAGGACCGTTTGAATCAGGAGAACTAATATAGATTAGTGCATTCCCATTTAATTTAAGGCTATACGTAGCTATATTAAGAAAATCATCTTCATATTTAACATAGTTACCCAAAGTTGATTGTGGGGTATTTGTAAGATGTATTATTTTGCCGTCATTTGTTGGAATAATAGCCAAAATACCTGGTGTTTGGGTGGCATTTGCTGGCTTAAAATCATCTCCTTCTTTTTGATATAATGGGATTTCATTTAAAGCTGTAAAAGGAGTTACACAACCGAATGTAGTTGCTGCTCCAAGTATAATCTGGTAACGAGTTGAATATGTAGCAATCTTTGAATCAGTAAGGTCTTTTAATTGAACATAAAACTTATTATCTTCATTTTTAAACAGATTTGTAGCTGTATAGTAATCATCGTAACTTAATTCTTCTGACTGACTATGCCATATATAGAACTGTTGAGTGTAACTGGCAACTGCTAAAGTCTTGAAATTTCCTTCATAGGTATCGTAGAAACTATCTCTAACTTCAACACGAATAGTATTTAAACCAATGCTGAAACGGCCTCCAATTTCCTGACCTGTAACTTCCATTGGTTTATTTTGGCTATCTGTATAGTTCCAAACAATATTTTTCCCACCATTATAAGTGTTTATATCAATTCCTGATTTGTTTAATTCGTAGTCAAAAGCATTAACTCTAAATTGTAGATACATGCTTGGGAGACCTTCTGTTAGGTAAACAGGAATACTTGCTGAAGTTGTCGTAAACGGATTCGGTAGGTCAGAGTAAACATCATTGTTATCGGGTGCAGTTGCAGGAACTGTTATTGCGATACAATTATCTTCTGAAACTTTTCTAAACTCTGGAAGTCTATTGATTAAGATATCTATAGAGGCTGTTGAAGAAGCTTCGTATGCGTCATAAACTTGAGCTGTTATTCTAAATACACCTGAAGCTAAGTCTGGAGCTCCTTGTTTCTTTAAATCTGTCCAATAAACAGTAACACTGGTTTTATCTTTCCCACCCATTGATATTGAAGATTTGTCAGTTGTGCTTGAATCAAGATCGTGTGATTCAAAAGAAATTGGATCACCTTGAGGGGAATTATTTTCGTCTAGTTTCTGTATTGTCCATCTTAGTCCAAGTAATTCATTCTGATTATCTTCTGAAATAGTAACTGTTAATGTTGCCCCGCTGTCAGTGTCGAATCGAATCATATCATCATCTGCATATGCAAAAGTAATTTGGGGAGTGCTATTGATGAAAATATCTACTGAATTTGAGGCTACTATACCAAATTCATTGCTTTGGCCTTCTAGTCTAATTGTATGAGTTCCGAAATTATTACTGATAGTATAACCATTTAATGTATATGCATCTACATTTGATTCTGATATTTTTGAACTTGATCCTGGCTTGCCATTCACCCAAGGAATATCATACCAGGTCCAAGTCATATTATCTCCCCATTTAGTCGAACCGCTTTTCATAGAGAATGGAGATTTTGCTGGGAATACATAAGGAGCAGTTGAAATACCCCAATCTGCCTTTAAAACTTCAAAATTTGTGTAAGTTTTTGAATCGCCATAGGTTCCACTTGCAACTTCAAATGGTTTTATTTCATGAGAAGTTACAATATTAAATTCTATATTCATAGTTTGATCATTTGTTTCTGTATTGTCTACAAAACCACCCATGCTGTCTGAAGCTATTAATTTGAAACGGAAACCAGTATGATTTGAGAATTTTTCTACTAGTTTTTCTGCTGATACAGTTATTTTTGAATTAAGTTCTTTTTCTGAACCAGTAGTAGATGGAACAGCTCCTTCTGGTGCATTGCTATTGTTATATGGCTGATAATCTCCATAATTTCCAGAGTTATCTTTAGTTGATATGTACCAAGCTAAGGATAAATTGCCTGCTTCATCTTTTACTTTGGCATTTATATTAATCACATCTGTATTTATAAACCCGCCTTTTGTAGAAGTGGCAATTTCTATTACAGGAGGCTGATTAACATAATACTGATATGTGGCAGTTGCAGATTGGTCTCCTTTCGAGTCTTTAGCAGAGAGTTGAATTGTAGTTAACCCTGGTGTATTCAAAGATACTTCATATTGTCTACCAAAGGATGTTGAGGTTCCGTTTAACCATTGTGCTGATGCTTCAAGTGTAGAAGAATCTGTTTCGATGTCGGTGCAGCTAGCAACAAAATGAACTTTTGCTGATTCATCACTACTGACTTGGAAAACATCATAGGCTTTGGAATTATAGTTATAAGTATAGGTCGTATTGGTTTCCATACGGCCAGTTGTATCAATTTTATTTCCTTCACAAATGATATTGGCTATTGGCAGACTATTGACTCTAAAATCTGCAGTTTGTTCTCCTGTGATACCATTCAAATCAATTGCTGAAAGTCTAACCTGGTAGTCTCCGCTTGCTGTTTGATTTGAAATAGAAAATTGTGTTGTGGCTTTTTGACTAGGTAGAGAAGTTATTTTGCCTTCAGGATCTATAACAGTCCAGGTAAAATGACTTGGATCAATAGTAAGATTTCTATTTGAATCTGTAGCCATACCAGTGAAAGTTACTGTTTCACCAACTTTAAATAACGGAATTGAATCTTTATATTTTACGTCGCTTCCTGTTATTATAATTTCAGATTCAGGAGCCTTTTTATTAGGGTCTGGTATTATGTTTAGAGTAAATGATGCACTAACCATACTCTTATAAGGATCGCTAACAAGGCATGTAATTTCAGTTGAAGTTGCATTATTCAAGAATGGAGCAACCCAGATTATGGTTGCTGTATTGTTTGTTTCTGAAGATTCTTTAATTTGACCTTTTCTAGTACTCCAGTTAAATGTTAATTTTTCATTTTCTGGATCTTTGGCTTCAATTTTGAGAGTTATTTCTTTTCCACTCATTATAGTTGAAGCTTCAGATGGAGTCTTGCTTACTATATATGGTGGTTCATTAGGTTGTGATTTTTTAACAGTAAGTAGTTTGCTATAGGTTGCTAAATTTCCTTTTTGATCTCTTACTTCAAAATTTAGAGTGAATTCCTTGTTTTCATCTAAATCGGGAGTGTGCCATCTCCATGTATTGCCGCTTGATTTCTGCAAAATACTACCAGATGGCGAAATGGTAAGTAAATGAGTTAGTGAATCATTATCTGTATCTGTGGCGATACATGTAATTGTATATTCTCTGCTACCGTAAAGACCTTCTGGATATATAGTTGTATCTATGATTTGAGGTTTAGAGTTATTTTGGTATTTGCCGCTACCAATCTGGATTTTTAATTTAGCTTTTGAGCTTAATTGTTGAGGAGTATCTTTTTCTATAACAGTAACTGTTATTGTAGCTAAACAGTCTTCATCTGGAGCATACCAATAATTTTGACTTAAATGCTTACCATCTTTTACTGTATTAACAGGATTATTATCTAAGCTTCCTTTATTTGGAGATGTACAACTTTCAATCTCCCATTTAAATTCTAATTCTTTATTGCCGTTAGGTTCAGCTTCAGCATTAAGAATTACAACAGATTTTACTATATATTGTGAATCTTTAGAACTTAAATCAACAGATGGGGGAACATTTAAGGCTGAGGTTTCAATACCGGTCAATTCATGATAAGCAGGGTTATTAGTGAAAGTAACGGTGTTTTTGGACTGCTTGTAATTAACTGCATTTACAATTAGATCAGCTGTTGTTCCTTCAGGCATTTTGGGGGTTATGTATTCGCCTGTTTGGGAGTTAACTTCTATTGGTTGTCCCCATAAAGTAATAGATGGAGTTGGTGATATAGGCTGACCATTTGAATTTAGTAATTTGCCTGTTATAGAAACTGTGCCTTCAATTGCTTTCAATTCATTGCAGTTTTGAACAGGCACACTTTCCGTTAATACAACAGGCTGAGCAGAACGGCAAATGTATGATGTTCCACCAAATCCGTAAGGAAGATGCCTAAACACTACATAATGAGTGCCTGGTTTAAGATTTCTAATTATATATGTTCTATTAGATGGATCTATATCTGCATAATTGCCAGGATCTTGTTCTGAATAAATATAGATTCCTAGACTTGGTCCTGAAACTGCTCTTGCAGATACAACAGGGTCTAGACCTTGAGAATTATAGGTTCCTGTAATTGAATATTCAATAGCAGGTACTGCGTCAGAACTTGCGGACCCGCCGCAACCATAAAAGAGTGCTGCACCAATTAATGACAGTACAAGCAGATAAATACTAAAACTGCGGTTTTTTTCCGCCATAGTTTGCCCCCAAAGATTCAATGTAAATATATTTGTGCACCATTATCGCTTTATTTAGACTCTAATGTCAATAGTTCAGAAAAATTTTTTATATATTTTTTTTCAAAAAAATAATGGTTGGTGTAATAACTTAAAGTTTTTTCATTGCGAAGGAGCCTAGATAAAGTTCTAAATAATTTCGAAGTTTTGTTTTAAATAAAAAAAGAGATTAGAGAAACAATCTCTAATCTCTTTGCTTTAACTTAATTCTTAAGTCTTATATCTTATCTAACAAATCAGTCTTCTGCTTCGTCTGCAGTTTTGTATTCCTTAGCAACTTGTTCTGTTACGTTAGCAGGAACTTCTTCGTAAGAAGAGAAGCGCATTGTAAATTCACCTCTAGACTGAGTCATAGACTTGAGGTCTGTAGCATATTTATACATTTCAGCCTGTGGGACTGTTGCTCTGATAACCTGCTTACCACCTTCTATAGGATCCATACCGAGCACTTTGCCACGGCGTTTGTTCATGTCACCCATGATGTCGCCCATGTATTCATCTGGAACAGTTACTGCTACTTCATAGATTGGTTCCAAAAGAACTGGTTTGGCTTCAGCAATACCTTTCTTGAATGCGAGGCCGGCTGCAAGCTTAAATGACATTTCATTAGAGTCAACATCATGATAAGAACCGAAATCAAGAGTTGCTTTGAAGTCAATTGTTGGGAAACCAGCTATAACACCACGCTGGCTATATTCCTGCAAGCCTTTGTCGACTGCTGGAATGAAGTTCTTTGGAACAACACCGCCAACGATAGCGTCAATAAATTCATAACCATGGCCTTTATTAGGTTCAAATTTAACCCAAACATCACCATACTGACCTTTACCACCAGATTGTTTCTTATGTTTACCCTGAACTCTGGCAGTTCCTTTAATGGTTTCGCGATAAGCAATCTTTGGCTTAGAAATATCAACTTCAACGTTCCAACGAGATTTTAATCTGCAGATTGCAACGTCGATATGAGTGTCACCAAGACCAGAAATCAAGCCCTGTCCAAGTTCTGGATCGAACTTGTAAGTCAGAACGCCGTCATCGGCACAAAGTGTATTTAAACCAATGCCCATCTTTTCCTGGTCAGCTTTGGTTTTTGGAGAAATAGCATATTGAAGCATGGGCTGTGGAAGAGCTGGAACTTTAATTTGAATAGGATTGCTTTCAGAGCAGAGAGTCTGACCAAAAGTAGTGCATTTTGGTTTTACTAATGCAACTATGTCGCCTGCGATAGCTTTTTCAACGTCAATCTTGGTTTTACCGCGAAGAGTAGAGAAACTGCTGAATCTTTCAGAACTTTCTGCTGCTGGGTTATAGATATCTACGCCAGTAGTAAATGTTCCACTAAGAACACGCATTAAAAGCATATCGCCAGTCTGTTCGTTGATCTTCTTGAAAATGAAACCAGCCTGAGGTCCATTAGGATCATTTTTAAGTTCAACAGCTTCTTCTGTACCATATTTAACAGCAGGAAGAACTCTGCTGGCTACTGGAGATGGACAGCTGTCTACGATAAAGTTAAGAAGGTTTTCTGTGCCAAGATTCTTCAGAGACATACCGCTGAGCATTGGCTTAATCTGATTGCTAGCTATACCTTTTGCAAGAGCTGCTTTAAGTTCGCCAGCTGTAATATCTTCGCCTTCGAAATATTTGTTCATTAAATCATCGTCACATTCTACTACTGATTCAAGCATCTGGTCGTGAAGTTTCTGAGCTTCGTCCTTCATGTCAGCAGGAATATCCTGAACTTTTACTGCTTTACCCTTGTCGTCAGTATATTCGTAAGCTTTCATTTCAATAAGATCAATAACACCTTTAAGTTTATCAAAAGTGCCCCAAGGAATAACGATAGGTGTAATTTTGCTGTCAAGAGCTTTTAAAGATTCATAAGTTTTTTCAAGGTTAATGTTTTCTTTATCTAATTTAGATAAGAAAACGATTCTTGGGGTGTTGGTCTTTTCCATTATGGCCCAGTTCTTTTCTGTTCCTACTTCAACACCAGACTGAGCGTTAACACAAACGATAGCCATATCAACAGCACCGGCTATTTTGTATACTTCACCTAAGAAATCGTCAAAGCCAGGAGCATCAAGAACGTTGATTTTACAATCTTTATATTCAATAGCAGCTAAAGAAGTATTAACAGTTGCTTTACGTTTTGTTTCTTCTGGGTCATAGTTCATGATGGAAGTATCATCATCTACTTTACCTAAGCGGCTGTTTGCACCAGTGTGGAATAACATTGCTTCAGCCAGAGTGGTTTTTCCAGTGCCGCCGTGACCGACTATTGCAACATTGCGGATTTGTTCAGTAGTATACAGTTTCATGCTTTTCTCCTACAGTACTTGAGTTAAATTAATTTGGTATAAAGTTATACAGTACTTTTGATGGTTTTGCAACTTACATTTTTTTAGAGTTTAGAGCATAGAGCAATAGTGCAATAGAGCATAGAGCAATAGTGCAATAGAGCATAGAGCAATAGTGCAATAGAGCATAGAGCAATAGAGCAACAGGGCGGACAGTTATCTTGCTCGACCCAATTCTCCTCCGCGGTCTCTGAGGATTTCTGCCTTCGAATAAGCTAAGAGAGATCGAGCCTTGTGCGGAGAATAGATGTCTCGCGTCTACTGTCCGAACACAACTACCACAGATTGCCACAGCAATCGTCTCACGACGAAGTGTCTCACGGCGAAGCGTAACACTTAATTTGGTTATCGGTTATCAGTTTTCAGTTATCTGTTTTCACTTTTCAACTACTCTTCCAACAATTCCAACACTTCTAACAACTCTAACAACTCCAACAATTCCAACAATTCCAACAATAAACAATAACAAACAATAACAAACAAAAACATACAAAATAGAGTTTATTAATATATTAAGGAGTAAAGAAAAATAACTATCAATAAGCAAAGATAAAAAAATATAAAAAAAAATAAAAAAAGACTAAAGTATTTTTTATTTTTAGACGAATATATTTATGAAGTTCATGAGAGCTTAACAAAAAATAAAGTTAAGCAAATATGGATGGACAACCAAACAAATCCCTAACTCCCTTTCAATGTGTCGCTATAAAAAACGGCACATTTTTTATTTTAGCCTGAAAACACTATATTGGTAAACCATTCTATGAGCATAAATCAAATAATAATTATACTTAAAAATACTAAAAAAAACTGCCCATGGGGTCGATATGAAATTACCACTGTCTAAACAAAAAATGTTATTTTTCGGAGGTAATTGATCATGGTGAAGGAAAGTCTAATGACTATTCCCGAATTAATGGAGTTTTTACAAGTCAAGCGAAATACTATCTATACCCTTAGAAACCTTGGGCTCCCGACGGTAAAGATTGGCCGTTCTGTTAGATTTCGTGTTGACAGCGTTATAAAATGGCTTAGCGAACTTGAAAAAGCTAGTAATTCAGATGTGACCAGTTACTTAGGTAAAGCTTAAAAAGAAAGTTATATAATGATTTTAAATTTTACAAATCCTTCAGAAGAAGTAATTTACTTGCTTTGTTTTTCTATAAGCACCAGCTTTCTGTTAGGAAAAACTCTTTGTAATCTTTATAATGAGTTGATGAACAGCAAAGAAGCCGCTGAAAAGAAAAGATTGAAACATTTCAAGCCCTGATTCTGAAGTAATAAAGAATTAACCCAAATGACCATGCTGCAGCATGGTTATTTTTTTGTCAAAGTGGGATTTAATATTTACTTGTACTCTATATTTTTTTTTGTTATCATAGACAGGATATTGTGCAGAGGTGATTTAAAGGTATGAACAATCTACTTTATAAAAGGGTTTTAAGATTTACAATTGTTTGCGGGATAATGGCTTTCCCTTCCTTAGCTGCTTTTTCTCAAAGTTTTGAACAAAATCTATCAAAAATTGGTGCACTATATGATAGTAAGAAATATCAGGAACTATATAATGTTGTTCAACCTACCAAAGCCAATAATAATCTAAAGGATGTAAGGCTTTACGTGGAAGCTGAAGCACTTCGCAATACCAATAGAAAAGCAGAAGCATTAAAGGTCTATACAGATTTAATAAATAAATATCCTGATTCCGAATCTGCTTTATTAGCTAGAATGACTCAGTTTATGCTTTTAATGGAAAATGCAGGACCAGCAGATTTACCTAGGCTTGAATCTACTGCTGCTTCGTTAAAAACAGTCTGGCAAAAGGGAACTGCATTTTATAAGCTTTCTGATTTGTCGTTCATTGATATTAACCAGAGAAGCCGATTTGCATATCGCTCTCTTGTGGAATATAACGCTGACCGTTTTTTTTATCAGACAGCGGCTGCTTCAGTAGAACTACTGAAAAAAATACTTAATAATCCTACTTTATATAAGTTTACAAGACAGGAATGGCTTGCTATAGCTGTTTGGACTATTAATGAAGGTTTGACAGGTGAAGTGTTTAAATCTAAAGTTAATCAGATTGCCTTAGAAGCTGGTTTTGGAAAAACTGTAACAGAATTATTAAATGCAGAATACCTTAATAAGAAGAAAAATACAGCCAAATCAATGGAGGCTTTTGCTGCTGTCATAAATAACAAGAAGAATTCTGCTGAAATGATTGCCTGGGCTCATCAGCTTCGTGGTAACATAAAACATTTTAGTGGCAAGCATTCAGAAGCTGTAACAGACTATCTTGCTGCTTCAAATTGTAAAACTTTTCCCGTTGACCCTGTCGCAGTTAAATATAGATTAATGCGTTCTTCTTTTGAATGTGGACGTGATGCAGAAACAATAGAATATATTAAACAGTTTGTAAAAGCAGACTTTAAAGGCGGTGTTCTTCCTGTTCATATATATGAAATGGGACTTCGCTGTTATGATGAAAAACAATTTCCTAGAGCACTTCCTTATTTTATGATTGTTGCGAAAAACTTTCCAGGACATTATAGAGCTGATGATTCTCTTGCTTATGCAGCATTTTGTGCTGGTTTAAAATCAAAAGACGGACAAGCCTTATTAGAATTGCTAAAAAAGAAATATCCAAATTCTTTCTTTATATGGTGGTTGTCTCCTCAATCTAGGAATGACAAATTAAAGTTAGAAAACAAACCTGTTGAAAAACTTTCTGAAGCGACAAAAAACAGAATAGATGCTATGGATAAACTTTGGGGAACCAAACTGAATTTTCTAGCTAAGTCAGAGGCTTTAAAACTTACTGATAAGTATAAATCAAACATGGCATTATACAAAGCTATTATTGATGTGGCTAGAAAACACAATGACTATCAGCAGTTGGTTGCTTATGGTGAACGACTCTCAAGACAAATTTCTGAATCAGATAAACCATTAACTCAAATGCCGAAATGGGGTTGGGAAGCATTGTATCCTAAAGTTTATGATACTGAAGTTAATAAGTACAGTAAGAAATTTGGGGTAGATAAATTTTGGATATTATCTATTATGCGTGAAGAAAGCCATTTTAAAGAAGATATTCTTTCTAGAAGTAATGCAATGGGCTTGATGCAGATATTGCCGACAACAGGCAAGTGGATTGCTGGTAAGCTTGGAGAAAAGAATTTCAAAAAAGATATGCTTTGGAAACCCGATGTTAATATAAGATACGGAACCTGGTATCTGAATTATCTTTCTGAATTGTTTAAGGGAGATAAATTCCTTGCTTCAGCATCTTATAATGGTGGGCAGGGTAATATTCAGCGCAAGGTTGAAGCCGGTCCCTATGCAAAATTACCTGTATTAGACAGATTGGATAAGGTTCCACTGCCAGAAACTCGTGACTACTATAAAAAGGTTATGGGTAGCCATTGGAATTACAAGCGTCTATATTAACTTATTGATATTTTAAATATCATTAAGGTAGAATAACTAGACGATAATCTATTATGACTACAAACTCAGATGATTTGAGGAGAAGTATTTGTGATAAATTCAGATAAATCAGTTTTATTTCGCAGGTTAAAGAAATTCATTCCTGGTATGGTTTTGGGGCTTTGCTGTTCCGCATATGCAGCAGACAATGGTTTGATTCCAGCTTTGCTCGATGAAGGTATGAAACATTATAGCGAAAAACAATATTCTGCTGCTGCTGATTATTTAGGACAAGTAGTAGACATGGATGCTGAGCATTCACAGGCTAGATATTATCTCGTTTACAGTCTTGCTTTATCTGGTAATCAGGAAATGGCTTTAAAGCACGCTGAAATTCTTGCTAAAAAATTCCCGTCTGATCCTCAATATAAAACTCTTGTTAATCAGATTAAAGCAGAAATAAGCAGAACACAGGCCAATATAAGTAAGAATAAATCAACTTCTAATACAAAAGTTGAGAAAGAAGTTATTCTTGGCGGTTATAAATCTTTAGATAAGAATTCAGAGTTAAGAAAACCTAAGGTTGATTATACTCCGAGAGCTATTAAGCCTCCTAAGCCTTTGACTCCCTTAGAAAAAGCTATAAAAAAGATAGATGAAGAAGAATATGATGAAGCAGAATCAATGCTTAATGAAATCATAAAAAAAGAGCCTAAGAATGCTGATGCTTTTCATAATTTAGGTGTAGTTGAAATGAGTCGTTTCAATTACAAAGAAGCTATTAAGAACTTTAAACAGGCTTCAGAATTAAATCCAAAAAGTTTTCAGAGTCCATTTCTTATGGCTGATTGTTATCGCAATATTGGTGATCATATAAATGCAGAAAAGTCATTAGAAGCTGCTTCTAAAATTAAATATGATGAATTTGCTCTTATGAATCTTGCTGAAATTCAACTTGAATTAGGGAAGTTTAAAGAAGCAGAAGATAATTATAACAAGATACTAGCAAAGTCTCCTAAATTTACAGAAGCTTCTGTTGGTTTGGCTCAAATAAGAATAGGCCAGGGAAAACTTGAAGAAGCTATGAATATGGTAAACGCTGCTCTTTCTGCAGGGAATACAGGGGAAGCCAACTATGTCAAGGGTTTAATTCTTTATGCCAATAGAATGTATTCTGATGCTCTTGAACAGATTGAATCTGCACTTAGAAATAGTCCGACTAATCCTAAATATATATTAGCAAGAGCTCAGATAAATATTGAAATGCTTGATTTTACCAGAGCCATTGACGATGCCAGTGCTGTTTTAAATAAGAATCCTGATTCTATAGCAGCCAGACTAGTAATGGCAAAAGCTTTTATTTTAACTTCTGCTGAAGATGAAGCCGAAGCTCAATTGGAATTAATCGCAAAGAGAGGAGAAAATGCAGAATATTACAAACTTCGTGGTATGATGGCTAAACGTCGTGGTGATAACGAAGAAGCCAAGAAAAATTATGATAAGTTTTTCCAAATGGCTGGTGGGATTCCTTCTAGTGCTTTTGAATATGCTGAATTCCTTGAAAACACCGAAGGTGGGGCATCTGATGCCGAAGCTGTTTATCAGGCTATTGTTAAGCGTTTCCCGGAAAGCGTTTATGCAACAAGAGCCAAAGAAAGTATTGCAAGGCTAAAATCTTCTAGCGAATCTACTAGTGAAGATGCTGCATTTGATAGCCAACCTAGTAGTGGTATCAGACCAGGTAATATGAAGTATTAATAGAGATTATTGAAAGGAAGCAATTTCTTATATCATGTGTGGAATTATTGGATATATAGGTGTAAAACCTGCTAACGAAGTGATTTTTGATGGATTGACCAAGCTGGAATATCGTGGATACGATTCTGCCGGTATAGCTGTTGTTGATAAAGGTTCTATACATTGCAGAAAAGATATTGGTAAGCTTAGAAACATCAGAAAACTATTGTTAGATGATTTTCAGTCAGAATCTACTATAGGAATCGGGCATACCCGATGGGCTACTCATGGCCGTCCATCTGCTTTTAATGCTCATCCTCATGCTGATTGCAACAACAGTCTGATGGTTGCTCACAATGGTATTATTGAAAATTTTATGGCTCTTCGCAGACAGCTTATTGAAGAAGGTCATAAATTTGTTTCCGAAACAGACTCTGAAGTTTTAGCTCATCTTATTGAAAAATATTATAAGGGTGATTTGAAAGCAGCAGTAATCGAAGCTACCAAAAGAGTTGAAGGTGCTTACGCTATTGCCGTAATTCACAAAGATCATCAGGAAGAAATTGTTTGTGCTAGAAAAGAAGCTCCGCTATTAGTTGGGTTAGGAAATGGTGAAAATTTTGTAGCTTCTGATGTTACCGCAATTCTGCAGTATACTCGCAAGGTTGTTTATCTTGAAAACTTTGATGGGGCTGTAGTAAAACGCGATAGCGTAGAATTCTTCAATATTGAAACAGGAAAAACTCTTTCAAAAGAACCAACAATGGTTGACTGGAACCCTGTAGCAGCAGAAAAGGGTGGTTTCTCCCACTTTATGCTCAAAGAAATCTTTGAACAGCCTCAGGTTATTCGTAATACCATTGGCGGCCGCACTTCTGAAGAAGAAGGCAAGATTTATCTTGATGAACTTGGATTAACAGGGCCTGATATTTTCAGAGCTCAAAGAATTGTAATGGTTGCTTGCGGCACTGCCTTTTATGCTGGCTGTGTCGGAAAATACCTAATAGAAGAACTTGTTCGTATTCCTGTAGAATGTGATCTGGCTAGTGAATTCAGATACCGCTCTCCTTTGGTAGATGGTAATACTCTTGTTATTGCTATCAGTCAGTCAGGTGAAACTGCTGATACACTCGCTGCTGTTAGAGAAGCCAAAAGCAGAGGAGCAAAGGTATTGGGCATAGTTAACGCAAAAGATTCTTCTTTAACTCGTGAAGTAGATGGGTTGGTCTACATTCACGCTGGCCCAGAAATCGGCGTTGCCTCAACAAAAGCTTATATTGCAATGCTGACCGCCTTGACTCTGTTGGCACTTATGCTTGGTAAGATACGTTCTGTAATAGATTCTGAATTTGTTAAAGAAAAGATTAGAGAACTCAAGATTTTGCCTCAGCAGATAGAAAAAGTTCTGGAACAAAAAGACAAAATAAAAGAAATAGCCTCAAATTATTTGAATTATAGAAGTTTCTTGTTCCTAGGCAGAGGTTTCAACTATCCTACAGCTCTTGAAGGCTCTTTGAAACTCAAAGAAATAAGTTACATTCATGCAGAAGGCTATGCTGCCGGTGAAATGAAACACGGTCCTATTGCTTTAATTGATAGCGAAATGCCCGTTATGGCTATTGTTACTGAATCTAACTTGTATGATAAGACCATTTCTAATTTGAAAGAAGTTCAGGCTCGTTCAGGCAAGCTTATAGCCATTGCTACCGAAGGTGATGAAAAGATAAGACACCTTACAGATCAGGTTATTGAAGTTCCAAAAGTTTCAGATCTTTTCTCTCCAATTATTAATGTAGTTCCGCTGCAGTTGTTTGCTTACTTTGTTGCTGACCTTCGCGGATTAGACGTTGACCAGCCACGTAACCTCGCAAAATCAGTCACTGTAGAATAAATGGAACGAAAAACTTTAGAAAATCTTGAATTCCCTAAAATATTAGGGAAAATAGCTGTTTACGCTTCTTCCAGGGCTGCTAAAGATTATATACTAAAACTAGAACCTTCTACTGACCCGAATGAAATCAGAGGCTGGCTTTCAGAGATAGAAGATTATAAAAATTATTCTGAAGCCGGTGTTAGATTGAATACAGGTTCCGTTAATGATATACGAGAACTAATCGAAATATTGAATTCCGGTTCTACTATTCTCGGAAGTGAAGATTTTCTAAAAGTCAGAGCCAATATTCAAATAACCGGAAGTTTGAAGAAAAACTTTGAATCTCAGACTTCAGGCTGGGCAATTAGGCCAACCGACCGCATCGCAGAGCGAATTAAGGCTATGCCGCCTTTAATTGCTCTTTGCCAGCGAATCGATGATTGTCTCGACGACCACGGTCAGATTAAAAATACCGCTTCGCCAGCCTTGGCTTCAATCAGGCGGGATCTTGTTAAAAATACAGCAGAAATTGAAAAACAGCTTAATCTTTTTTTAAGTTCTCATGCTGACGATATTCAAGACCATTATTTCACTCTGAGAAATGAGCGATATGTTGTGCCTGTTTCTGCAGCTTCCCAAGGGAGAATACAAGGAATAGTTCACGATCAGTCTGCAACTGGTCAGACTCTTTTTATTGAGCCATTGCAGTTTTTGCCAATGAATAACCGCCTGGCACAGCTTAGACTTTCTGAAAGGGAAGAAATACGCAGAATTCTCACTGCTTTAACTGCTGTATTATGCCAATCGAAGTCCGCTATGGTTGAACAGTTCGAAACTTTGATCTGGCTAGATACAGTAAGAGCTAGAAGCGAATTTGCTGTTAACTATAATTGTCATTGCCCTGAAATTTCAACAGAACATGAACTGGTGCTGAACAAGGCAAGGCATCCTTTATTGCATCCTAACTGTGTTCCTCTTGATATAAAGATGAATAAAGACCAGAGATGCATTATAATTACAGGCCCCAATGGTGGTGGTAAAACTGTTTCCTTGAAAACTACTGGCCTTAATGCTTTATTGATGCAGACAGGTAATTTTGTTTTGGCTGATGCAGACGCAAAATTGCCTATTTTCAATCAGATTCTTTCAGATATTGGTGAAAGTCAGAGTATTGAAGACCATTTGTCGACTTTTACTGCTCACTTAAAAAGATTGAAGGAAATAACAGATTTAGCAGACGGCAATTCTCTTATTTTAATAGATGAAATCTGTGTAGGAACTGACCCAATAGAAGGTGGAGCGCTTGCTTCAGGCTTTTTAAAGGAAATTGCAAATAGAGGCGCTTTCAGTATAGTTACCTCTCATTATGATTCTTTAAAAAAGGTTGCTTTTACTACACCTGGTTTCATGAATGCCGCTATGGAATTTGATTATGATACTTTCAAGCCTACATTCAGATTCTGTCTCGGTATTCCTGGAAAAAGCAATGCTTTGGCTATGGCTCGCTCTTTTGGGCTACCTGAAAGCATTCTTAAAGACTTGGTTGAAGTTAATTCAGGAACTCATGAAAACGAAAAAGGTCTTATTGAGGCTATAGAAAGAGAAAGAAACAGAGCTGAAGCTTTGAGACGAAGTTATGTTCAAAAGCTTACAGCACTTAGAACGAAAGAAGCAGAGGTTGATGAAACTTTAACTCAGCTTAGAGAGTTTAGAAAAACTAAGCGTGACAAACTTACCGAAGAATACACTTCTGAACTTCGAAATAAGATGCGTGAGTTTGAGGCTTTAATTTCTGCATTAAAGACAACTATAAATAATAATTCCGCAAATGCAAATGCGGCAGAAGAGTTGATGAATGCTCTTAATAATGCTAGAAATGCTCATGCATCAGTAAAGCAGACAAAAGCAAAACTTGAAGAACAGCAGAACAACGAAGAAGTTAACACTCGAAAAGCTTTCAAAGAAATTGATAAGACAGAATTAAAGGCAGGGGTTGACGTTATCTGGAAGCAGAATATGCGTAAAGGCGTATTTGTAAAACTTTCTGGTAAAGATGGTGCTGAAATAGACTTTGATGGCGTAACTATGAGGGTTAAACTTTCAGATCTTGCACTTGCTCCGAAGAGTAATAATAAAAAGGCTGAGCCCCAGAATACCGGTGCTGTGTATGTGGCAACTCCTCTTGTTAAGACTGAATTAGACTTACGTGGAATGAGGGTTGAAGAGGCTTTGGATGAGTTGGATTCTTATCTTAAGATGGTGAGTGATACCGATGCAGCCCAGGTTTTTATTATTCATGGCAAGGGAACAGGTGCTTTGCAGAAAGCTGTTGAAAATTATCTTAAAAACAGCCGTTGGAAAAGGAAATTCAGACCAGGTCGTTACGGCGAAGGCGATTTAGGTGTCACTGTCGTTACTTTTAAACAGGCAGAAGCCAAAGAACCGGAAGGATACAAGAGGTAAGACCTAAGTTACAAGACACAAGTTACAAGATACAAGACGCAAGATTTAGTGGTGAGTGGTAGGTATCTAAAGGCTCCACTTGAGGGGAGCTGTCAGCCTTAGCTGACTGAAGGGTGACCTAACTAGAGTTAAATCATTTTTAGCGATAGCGTATAAGATAATTGAGAGTAACAGAGTCCTAGAACAAGGGCGGACAGTTATCTTGCTCGACCCAATTCTCCTCCGCGGTCTCAGTGGATTTCTACCTTCGAATAAGCTTAGAGAGAACGAGCCTTGTGTGGAGAATAGAGGTCTCGCGTCTACTGTCCGAACACAATTTCCACTGGCAGCATCAGTTACCGTCCCACAACGAAGTGTCTCACAGCGTAGCGTAACCCTTCCTACCCTTCCAACTCTTCTACCAGTTACTTCCTACGGCGAGCTGATGAACTAGGTATGTTGAGCTCAATTCTGTATTTTGCTACAGTTCTTCTGGCTAACTCAATGCCTTCTTTTGCCAAAATATCAACGATTGCACTGTCAGACAATGGTTTTGACGGGTCTTCAGATTTGACTATGTCGTTGATTCGCTGTTTTACTGCCATAGTTGAAACATCGTCTCCAGACTGAGTTCTTGCAGCACCAGAGAAGAAAAACTTCAGCTCAAAAAGCCCTCTTGGAGTTTGGGCATATTTGCCATTAGTGGCACGGCTTACGGTTGATTCATGAACACCAGCCATAGAAGCCACATCTTGTAGAGTTAGGGGCTTTAGATGCAATATTCCAAAATCGAAAAAGTCTCTTTGAACTTCGCAAATTGCTTTGGTAACATTAAGAATAGTTTCTTTACGCTTATCTACATATTTAAGAAAAGAACGGGCTGATTCTAATCTGCTTTTAATAAAATCGCCAGTTTCTTTTTCTGTTTTATCCAGGTTTTTTAAGGCATCTTTGTAAGCCGGATTAATTCTTAATTGTGGAATATCTGATTCGTTAACAGTAACCACGTATTCGTCATCGACTTTTTCTATAAAAACTTCAGGTGAAACGAAAATTTGTTCTTCGGAAGAGGCAAAAGAAGCACCTGGTCTAGGTTCGAAACTTTTTATCGTGTCTATTACGTCTTTGACTTCTTCAAGACTGTAACCAGTGGCTTTAACGATGTTACTGAGTTTATTTTGGGCTATGTCCTCAAGATGGTTTGATATTATCTTTATAACTGCATCATCAGCGTAGCCTTCATCTAAAGCTTGAATTAACAGACATTCTTTAAGATCATAGGCTCCAACTCCGACTGGTTCCATGGTCTGAATAATCTTACGAACTTTTGTGATAATTGACACATCTATTTTTAAAGATTCAGCAATCTGCTCATCTGATGTTCTTAAATAGCCGTTACTGTCGATTAACCCTATAAGATATTCTGCAATCTTTTGTTCTGTCGGATCTAATTCTACTTCACTTAACTGATGAGTTAAATGCTCTCTTAAAGTAGTTTTTTTAGATACAAAATTTTCAAATGAAGTTTCCTCGTCATTGCTGTATGAATTAGAGGAAGCCTTTATTTCTGTGTTTTCTGCGTCTTCAATATATTTTTGCCAGTCTACCCCGTAATCATTGCGACTTTCTTCTTGAAATTCTACTGAAGCTATAGAACCTTCGGAAGGTTGTTCTTCCAGTTTTTCTAAGGGCAGTTCATTAGGAGTTTCTGCAGATTCATCCAACTCAACAACAGGATTAGATTCCAATACTTCCTGAATCTGGCTTTTAAGTTCTGTGCTATTCAACTGCAAAATCTTTATTGCAAGCTGCATTTCAGGCGTCATTTTAAGGGTCTGAGTCAGCTTTTGTGACAAACCCAATCTCATCGAATTATCCATGTCGTTGTCTGAATCCTTGATTTAATCTATATTGTTTCTAAAATCTATAGAGATTATTATAAGGTATTTTGACGGCATATGCAAGCGGTGCCTTTTTGGATTGATTTTTCCTAAAAAAATACTTGAAATAAATTAAATTTATACTAAATTTATTAATCATATAGGTCGATGACTGAATATATATAAAAATCTATTCAGCTTGGAATATTATGAAAAAGATAAAGTGGTTACTATTTATAGGCATTGCTTATTTCTGGGCATCTGGTGTGGTTTTTTCAGCATCACCTGCTCTGCTAAAGCCAGGTGATGTATTGACTGTATCAGTTAAAGGAGAACCTGAGCTTTCCTGCGACAGAATAATTGCTCCAGACGGGAGTATTACTATGCCGCTTATTGGCTCTATAGGAGTTGCAGGCATGAAAACCACTGATGCCGCACAACTCATTAAACAGCAACTAGAAGACGGATTCTTGAAAAATCCAGTTGTAAGCGTTTCCACAAGTAAATCTTTTTCTTCTAACACTAATGCCAAAAAACAGGTTAAATCTTCAATTCCGATGACTGAAGAAGATATGACCTATGCTGTTGTAGATGATAATCCTTTAGGTTCTTCTCTCTATAATGAATCAACTGATTCTGAATCGGTTCAAGCACCTGTAACATCTGAAGAACAGATTCTCATAGAAATAAGAGATGTGGGTACAGATAAGGGAATTTCTGATGCTGTTCTTAATATAGATAATAAGATTTATCAGACTAACAGACTTGGTCAGATTCTTGTTAATGCAGTGAGCGGCAGAGCAATTGTTATTGCAGATGGTTATAAAACAGCTACAGGTTCTCTTAATGCGATGTTGAAGCAGGGTAAAGCTGGTAATCCTTCCTACATCACTCTTGAAAAGATACGCTTAAACGAAAATATGCTCTGCACTGTTGTTGATGCAAAAAACCATAAACCTGTAAGAAATGCAGAAGTTCTTCTCGAAGGCGGTAAGGTTACAACTAACAGTCGTGGCGAATTCAAGATTAGCGGTATTAAGAAAGAATTTGGTGAAGTGGTAATTAAAAAACGAGGGTATGCAGTGCTGAAACGCGTAATAGACTATAAAGGTCCAGCCATTATAACCTTCGAATTAACAAAGTAAAAAGAAGCCCCTGAAAAGGGGCCTTTTTGTATTGTCTTGTTTTATAAAGTTTGATATAATTTTTTTAATTTAAAGATAAGCAACAAAGGAAAGAGCATGGCGACTGAACCTCAAAAGCAAGTAGATGAAGTTCCACAGGAAGGACCAGGTCCTGAAAACCGTTCGATATTATCTTATTTGAATCCATTCTATGGTTCTGTAAGAACATCAGAACTTCTTCTATTTACAAAATATTTCGCTTCACTTACAAGAGCAGGTATTGCTGTTTTGCGCTCTTTAAGCACTCTTTCCAGACAGATGAAGACCTACCGTTTCCGAAAAATCATCTGGGATTCTAAAACAGAAGTTGAAGGCGGTTCTCCGCTTCATATGTGTTTTAGAAAATATGATGATGTTTTTGGAATGTTATATTGTAACCTTATTAGAGTAGGGGAAGAATCTGGTCGTTTGGTTTTGGTTTTAGACCGACTATCAGCTTTGCTTGACCGACGTATTCATGTTCGCCGAAAAGTTATCGGTGCTATGACTTATCCTGCTATTATTACTTTTGTAGCTGCTTTGGTTGTTATCTTTCTGTTAACTTTTGTTATTCCACAGTTCTCTAAATTGTTTGAACAGTTTAATCAGCAATTACCCTGGTTAACAGTAAAAGTTATAGAAGTTTCTAATTTCCTTACAAATAATTTCCTAACAATCTTAGCTACGTTTTTGGCTATAGGTCTGCTGATTTATCAAGTTAATCAGACGAAACCAGGTAAGAGATTTTTTGACTACTGGAAATTAAAAGTTCCGCTTTTCGGTGGTCTTACTCAGAAATATACAATTGCTCTTTATGCACGTAATCTTGCTACGCTTTTTGAATCTGGCATCAACATCATTACTGCTATGAATATTAGTAATGAAGCAGTAGAAAATGTCATTATTCAGAAATCCTTAGAAGATGTAGTTCACGAAGTTGAAGGCGGTATTCCGATTGCCAAGGCTCTTTCAAAAGCTCAGATTATGCCTGAACTCTCTGTTCAGATGATTGAAGTTGGTGAAGAATCTGGTAACTTAGATGAAATGCTTACTAGAGTTGCCGAATTTTATGAAGATGAAATCAACTTCTTAATAGACCAGATTACTGCAATGGTTGAACCTGCTTTTATCGTTGTAATCGGTGTTATAACCGGTATTATCGTTCTCGCTATGTATCTGCCAATTTTCAGAATGGCAAAAGTTGTTACTGGCGGAAGATAACATTCGCCAAGCAAAGCTTGGCGAGAGCACAGAGCAATAGAGCGTAGAGCATAGAGCCAATGAGAGGATGTGCCCTAAAGCCTCTCCTTGAGGAGAGGTGGCACGCAGTGCCGGAGTGGTGACCGAACTAGAGTAAAATCTTCTTTAGCGATAGCGTATAAGATAATTGAGAGTTGAGAATTGAGAGCCTGTGGCTCTGTGGAGAGTGAGACGAGGCTAAGGCCTCTGTGGGACGATTGCTATCGCAATCTGTGAGACGGCTATTTCATAGCCTGTGGTAATAGTCTAACAATTCGAACAATTTGAACGATTCTAACTATTCCAACAACTCCAACAAGTTCCAACAAAAATTAATTCCAAAAAAATCCTAAATAAACCTTAAATAATTGTCGAAAGGAATGCTGGAATATAATAATTTTCCTACTTTACGCATAAATTTAAGGAGCTGGTTATGAGATTATTATCTGGCTATGGAAAGGCAGGTAAGTCTTTAATTAAAAAGACTGCATGTGCTTTTCTATTCGCTATGCTGATAAATCTTCCTGCTGGGGCTTCCGAAAAGCTAACGGAACTCAGTATTTCAGGATATGGTAATAATGAGCTGGTGCTTTTCCCTGCTCATGAAGTAAGTGAGTTCAATGTAACAATGGATTCTCCGGAAGTTCTTAAGGCCGATATTTATGATTATGAATTTGATGCAGGCAGTAAGATTATTCCGTCACCACATCCAAAAGTTAAATTTATGCGTGTAAGTCAGGTCAGTAAATCCCCTGATGTGGTTAGAGCAACTTTAGTTTTTAATGATCAGGTAAAGGCAACTCATCGAAAGGTTGGTAATAATATAGTTATTGAAACTACACCTGTGAAGAGAAGTTCTGTAAAGCCTGAATATACTGTTTCTAGAACCTCATCAAACAATAGCATTAAGAGTAATGCAGGTTTTGCTTCTGAAAAACTCTATGCAGAATCAGATAACAAGACTATTTTAGACCAGAAAATCAGTCTTAACTTTGAACAGGAAGATTTGCTTACAATTCTTAATGCACTTGCAGCTAAGTTTGATTTGAGAATATTTGCTGATGCTGGTGTTAAGGGAAAAATGAGCGTTAATGCTCAGGATGTTACTCTTCGTGATGTATTGAAGAATCTGCTTCTTCAAAGAAACTTCCAATATACTTTGAAGGGTAGGGATTTAACTGTTATTTCATTTAACAATGATTCCAGCAGAATGGCAAGAGAACTTCTCTTCAAGGATTTGAGCCTCAAAGATGCTTTGCAGACTCTTTCCAAGATGATGAATATAAATCTTATCATTCATGAAAGCGTTGAAGATAAAAAAGTCAATTTCTATGTTGAAAATCTTAGTCTTGACGAACTCTTAGACTTGTTGATTGAAACAAATGGTCTGGTTAAGAAACCTCATAATGATAATACCTATATTATATGCAGCAAGGATAATGCAGGCGATTTCGGTAAAAAGCAGTATAAAACCTTTAAACTTGTTAATTCCAAACCAGAAGAAATCATTAATATGATTAAAAGCAGTAAGTCTCTCAGTGAACGCATTGATACTGAAAACTTCTCTGTTAATGATAGAATTAACGCAATATCTGTTTATGATGTTCCCGAAAACATAAGTCTGATTGATAAAATTATTGAGTCTGTTGATGAAAAGCTTAAACAGGCTGTTATCGAAGTTAAACTTGTTGAAATTAACCGCACTGGTTTGAAACAGTTGGGTATTAAACTCGATAATTACTCGATGAATGTTGCCGATATCGGTCACTTGCCAAGCAACTATGCTTTACCTGCTACTCTTGATTTCCTTGAACAGGAAAGCAAGGCTAAAGTTCTTGCTAGCCCGAAGATTAGAGCTGTTCATGGAAGGCTAAAGTTCTTGCTAGCCCGAAGATTAGAGCTGTTCATGGTAAAAAGGCATCTATTAATATTGGTAAGGTTATACCTGTTCCTTATTATAAGTATGAAAATGCCAGCAACAGTTACTTGGGTTATATTCCACAGGTATATAAAGAATACCGCGACGTTCAGGTTGGTATAAGACTTGAAGTAACACCAGAAATTTCAAGAGATAATGAAATCAGTATGGAAATGAATACAACTGTTGATTCTGTTCTCGACATTAATAGTGATGGTCAGATCACTAAGTCTGAACGTAATACAAATACTTATGTCAGAGTTAAAAATGGTGAAACTGTTGTTATGGGCGGTCTTATCAATGAAAATGGTTCTGAAACCAAGACTTCTCCATCTCTTATCAATAAGATTCCGTTGTTGAAAACTTTAACTACTCATGGTAAAACTGAAACTAACAGTTCTGAAATGATTATGCTGGTTACTCCAAGACTTGTTAATCTTGATGATGCTGATGATGAAGATAACGAATCTGGTGATATTTCAGTGAATGTATATTGATTATGATTGATTGTCTTAATAAGCGTAAAAAAATAAAAGGCTTTACTCTGATTGAACTACTGGTTGTTCTCTTGATTCTGGGCCTTATACTCATATTTGCAATAAATGAGTATTTGAAGGCTATAGAAACAGCACGTATAGGTAAGGCTAAGGCTGATATGGAAGAGCTTGTTAAGGCAATCAGACTTCATAATATCAAAGAAAATAATCGTTTCGTTGTTGAAGTCTTTTCTCCCAATAAATTAGGAAGCTTTGTCGGAAATTATCTTGAAAAAGACGCTCCGTTAGACCCCTGGGGCAATTACTACAGACACGCACCTAATCTTGGTATTGTCTATTCTTGCGGTCCAAACAAAAAGTCTGAAGTTGATACCCTTATTTCTGAAAGCGACGATATAGTAGTCTATTATTATCCGAAAGAATTGTTTATTACTAAGGCAGAATATGTTGATCTCAATCAGAATAATCAGATTGATTTCAATGATTATATTGAACTGACTTTTTCTAGACCTGCGATTATAGATAATGCCATAGGTCTTGATTTTGATACTGCTAATCCAGAAAAGGCATTAGGTACAGTAAGCATAAAAGGCGATGAAAAGAATCCGCTTAAAGCTAGAATTACTTTGATTCCGCCTATTGTATCACATATAGTTATTGGGGAAACAACTATACTTCCTCGCGAATTCATCGAATCTATTTATGACTATAGCCCGGCACATCTGCGTTTGCAGCGTTTCGATGCGTTGAAGGTTACCAAACGTAAGAAGTGACTT